>JAIFNM010000315.1 GCA_020047725.1 Betaproteobacteria bacterium | reverse complement strand
TTCATCGGGTTGATCCCGACAACTTGAGAAGTACTCCGCCGAAGGTCTGTGGGTAGCGATTCGGTTGTGATGGTGTCACCCACCGCGAGAGCAACTCCTCGGTCCATCAAGTTTTCGAGTTCCCTCACATTTCCGGGATAATCGTGGGCAAGCAAACAATCAAATGCATCAGGATGGATTTCTGACACCTGCTTATTCATCCGGTGCGCTGCACGTGATAGAAAATGCATGGCGAGCATGGGAATGTCTCCACGCCGAGCTCTGAGTGGTGGGATGTTTAAGCTCACAACATTAAGCCGGAAAAACAGATCTTGCCGTAAACTCCCATCAGCAACGCAATCAGCTGGAATCCTGTTGGTTGCCGCAATCACACGTATATTCGCTTTGATGGTGGCCACACCTCCCAAACGATAAAACTCTTTTTCTTGAAGAAAGCGCAACAGCTTAACCTGAACTGATAGCGCCATTTCAGTCACCTCGTCCAGGAATAACGTACCGCCTTCAGCAGTCTCCAACAGCCCTCTTTTCATTGTGGAGGCGTTCGTAAATGCCCCTCGTTCGTGGCCGAATAACTCGTTGGATAGCAAGTCCTCTGACAATGCCCCGCAGTTGATTGCGACAAAGGGGCCTAACGCCCGGTGGCTATTGTCGTGCACATGACGGGCAATCACTTCTTTGCCGACTCCAGTCTCACCGTAGATTAGTACTGAACAATCTGTTGGAGCGATACGGGTCGCGGTAACCAGCAATTCCTCCATAAGATGTGAGCTGGTGACGACCCGGCCTTTCCCGTTGGCTATCGACAGTGCGGTCTTCAGTTGGGCGTTCTCGGCTTTAAGGGAGGTTTTTTCAAGCGCTTCCTTGACCACCTTGCGCACTTCATGCAATCGGAATGGTTTCTCAACGTAATAGAATGCACCGGCTCGCATGGCATCAACCGCTGAGGCGGTGCTGGCATGGGCCGTAATCACGATTACCTCCGTATTCGGGGAACGTTCCTTAACCATCTTCAGGAGGCTGAGACCATCTATGCCCGGCATACGAAGGTCGGTAAGCACCAACTGATAAGTCTTCTGGCCCAGCATATGGACCGCTTTCCCGCTATCGGTAGTGCTATCAACATCAAGGCACTCACGCTTCAGTACATGCACGAGGTTCTGGCAGGCAATTTCCTCGTCATCAACCACTAGAACGCATGGATTAGACATTTTCTTCCAGTTCTTCTGGTCCGTCTGGTATGTGTATCCAGAACCGGGCACCGTGGCCGAATTGCGATTCCACGAATACGCTCCCTCCGTGCTGCACGATGATTTCATGGGCTACGAATAAGCCAAGCCCTGTTCCTTTGCCAATGGTCTTGGTCGTATAAAAGGGGTCGAAGATTTGTTTTAGGTGTTCAGCCGGGATTCCTTCTCCCTCATCTTCAATCTCCAATGTTGTTCCACTCCCTTCGGGTAACTCATCCCTCCTCGCCTCGATACGTATCGTTCCCGCCGAAAGCGTGGCCTCCGCAGCATTTTTGATCATATTGACCAGCACCTGCTGAAAGCGTAATCGATCAGCCATAATCCAAGTGGTCTCGTCAATTTCAAGGGACACGCGTATCTCCGGTGAAATCCGAGAACTCAGCAAGGTCAATGATTCTTTGACCATTTCACGAACATTCTGGCGATCACGCTTCAGGGCACGATTCCCGGAAAAATCAAGGAGTGTTGCCACGATGTGCTGAGCGCGGAGCACTTGACCGTCGATCTGCAGCAAAAGTTTTTGCACCTGTTGATCAGGAAGCTCTTGCCATTCTTCTTCAAGAATCTGGCATGATGAAGAAATATTAGATAGAGGATTATTCAGTTCGTGAGCGACGCCCGAAAGCATAGTTCCCAGTGCCATTAGCCGTGACGAACGCGCCACCGTCGTTTGCCGAAGCTCAAGTTCCTGAAGCGTGTCGTTAATTGATCGAGTGAGTGATTCGACCTCGGCACCGGCCTCGTGACCGTCCACACGCTCAACCTCGCCTGTTGCTACTTTCTTGAGGTCGTTTTCGATTTCCCGCAAAGGACGAACGACGCTTCGCGTGACGATGATCCCCGTGGCAATGGCTAGCACCAATGCGGCCCAAATTGTGTTGAGCAGGTCTGCGTCATGCTGCCCGATGGACTGTTTTACTTTATTTTTGGCGGCGATATCAAGACGTTCCCCAAGTTTGAGCAACGCGCTCCCCGCCGCATACGTTTCTTGCAGTACTTCTTGGGATGGAAGTTGCCTCTTCGGGCTATTCGCCAACCTGACTAATAGCTGGGGATAGAGAGAAACGCTTCCCAAACCCGAATCTCCGCTTTCACCCAACAACGTTGGGAAGGGGATTCTCTCGAAAGTAGTCAGCGCGATATTGGCTTGTTGCACCGCTTCATCGAGATCTCCATTTTTTTTGTAGAGCAGGAAATTTTTCTCCAAGCGGCGTGCATTTCGAACGGCGTCATAAAAAACGACCACGTCCTGTTGTTTGGTAAGTTCCCGCTCCAAGAAACGGAACTGGAATAGCGCGTTAACGACTAGCGCTATAAATAGACCACCGACAACACAGTAGCCCAGAACAATTTTGGCGTGTAAGGAACGAAGCACTTTCATATGGCTGCATATTGAAACACATCTGTTGCATTATGCAACACTTGATTTTGGTTGAAATCTCTAATAATCAATTAGCTAGGACTTTCTATAGGGTGGCTAATGAAAAGCGTTGCTTATTGCAACAATCATCTTAGGTGTTGGAAAAACAGCATCTAAACATTTTCCACAAAAACAATAAGTTAAATACTCTACTTTATGGCACAGAGCCTGCTTAGCAATGAACGATCCATGCCTAACCCCAAGCCGTAAGGGGATGACCGATCAGTCAATTCATGCTACTCCTTCAACCTTTTTAATACCAATATGACTAACAATTTCCAGAATTTCTTTATTGTTTCCGTTGTTTGCCTTATGGCGGCTTGCTCTACCACAAGCAAGGGCGGTGCTGACGATTCGCTTCCTGTCAGGCAACCAGCGCCAGACGCGGTTCAACCCATGGCGGCACAGCCGTCTGGAGTGCTATCGAAGGAGGATCTGGCCGCCTTGCGTGATCCGGCGAATCTCCTGTCCAAGCGCAGCATATATTTTGATCTTGACAGCAGTGTCGTCAAGCAGGAATACCATCAAGTGGTCGCAACCCACAGCAAATTTCTTTCCAAGCGATCTGGAGTGAAAGTCACCGTCCGGGGAAACACGGATGAGCGCGGTAGCCGAGAGTACAACCTTGCTTTAGGGCAACGCCGAGCCGATGTCGTGGAAATGGCTCTTCAAACCCAAGGGGTTCGAGACGAGCAGATTGATGCCATAAGCTTCGGCAGCGAAAAACCGCTTGCAGAAGGCCATAGCGAATCTGCGTGGGAAAAGAATCGTCGCGTCGACATTGCTTACCCAGGGGAATGACCGTGACGAAAACTTCTGCGTCAATGGAAAACCGACCAGAGGCGCTCCGCGCTGGCTGCTCTCAGGACGAAAGTCATTCTGGAGTGATTGTCATGACTCAGACTGACAGATTGCTGAGCGGGCCCAATTGCAGGCCCAATTGCGGGGAAAGCGCGAATAACAAACTAAAGGAACTTGAGAAACAGTGCTGAATATTATTACCCGTAACCTAATGATCGTTTTTGTTTCGATCACATTTTCTGGTTGTAGTAGCACGGGGGCCGCCGGAGCAAGTGGTCCTGATCCAAGCACCGCATCTGATATGCACCAGCCAGCCACGAAAGCTCCACAATCTGCCGCCGAAGCTAAAGCACCGGCGCTCGTTGCAGACATGCCAATACCACCCGAAGAGAAGCGAAGCGATGACAAGTTCCAAGACGACGTTATTCCTGGCGAAAACAGCATCTACTTCGCGTTTGGGAGAACCGAAATAGATAACAGCGGCGCGATGCTTCTTCGTCAGAATGCGACCCGGCTAAAAGCAAATCCTCTCCAAACGGTGACCCTTGTGGCCTTCACCGACAACCTCGGGAGCCGTAGCTTAAACCTTGCGATTGCGGAGGAAAGAATAAACGTCGTGGTTTCAACATTGCGTTCGCTCGGCGTGCCGAGGAAACAAATCAGGCGAAAGAGCGCGGGGCTTAGTAAGTTGTCCTCGGCCTGTAGCACCGCCGCATGCAGGCAGATGATGCGGAGAGTGGAGCTAGTTTACGAATAGAGGAATGGAGAAAAAGGGACGCGAAAAGCAAGTTCATCTCGTCCAAAGGCGAGTACGGACGATTTCCACACCAAAGAACTCCTGATCTCACCTTTGGATTGGCGCTCAACAGTCTGGAAGATTCAGAGAATGCTAGACAAACGACATGTACGGCCATGCTGACCGATTCTATTGCGCAAGCACGAGTGGGCTGGGAAACGTTGCAGGAGCGCCTTTTTTTCCTGCCACCATTCCCCGATCAACTTGATTCGTTGGCCTTGTTCAGCCTGCTGCTGGTCGTCGGCCTGCTCGTCGGAGAGTGGTTGCGCGTTCATCTTGGCTGGCCGAAAATCATCGGCTATGTCCTCGCCGGAACCGTTTTCGGCCCCTCGTTATTGGGCTGGATCAGCATCGAAGCATTAGCGCAGATACGGCCCATTGCGGACGCAGCACTTGGCCTCCTGATGCTTGAGATAGGAAGACGCCTTGATCTACGCTGGCTCGTTCATAACCGGGACTTATTAAGAGCGACGCTTGGGGACATTACTCTCTCTTTTCTGGCCATCTTCTTCTTTTCTTACGCAGTAGTCGGTCTTATGCCAGCGTGGGCAGCCGCTGCGGCTGCAGTAACCATGGCCTCGGCATCTGACGTGGTTTTGCTGACCGTCGAGGAATCAAACGCGCAAGGGCAGGTTACCGAACGAATCATCTTGCACACGGCGCTGAGTTCTGCCGCCGCATTTATCGTGTTCGCCATCGTCATGGGCGTTGTGCACGCGCAATACAGTGATGACTGGCTCAATGCAGTGATTCATCCGCTGTGGGTCGTGGCCGGTGCTTTGCTTATCGCCTGGTTGATTGCT
>JAIFNM010000124.1 GCA_020047725.1 Betaproteobacteria bacterium | reverse complement strand
TGAGAATCCAGGCATCGTTACCCGGCGAATACACCTCCACCCTGGCATTGAGCCCTGCCTCAGACATCGGATGCCGGCGCATGCAGTCGGGCATGCGCGCCGCAACGATGGAATACTTCGCTGTTTTACTCCACGGATAGCTGGTCACCCGAATCAGGCTCAACGCATGGGCACTGGTCTTGATCTCGAAGGTCGCGCGCAGGTCGGAACACGCCGCAATGAAGGGCAACAAAAGCAGGGGCAGCAATCTGGACAGGTGCATGGCAAACTTTCCAAAAGAAGTAAATCAGCCCTCAGCCAACGAGCTTCCAGCGCAGTGATTCACCGGCGCGCAGCGGCACCAGCGCGTCGCCCCCAGCATATTCAAATGCCTCGGGCACCGTCCACGACTGCTGTTCGAGAGTCACTTTACCGGTATTGCGTGGCAGGCGATAGAAATCCGGCCCGTTGAAACTGGCAAAAGCTTCCAGCCTGTCGAGCGCGCCGGCCGCATCAAAGGCCTCGGCATAAAGCTCCAGCGCTGCGTAGGCGGTAAAGCAGCCGGCGCAACCGCAAGCAACCTCCTTGGCGCTGCGCGCATGCGACGCTGAATCGGTGCCCAGGAAGAACTTTCTGCTGCCAGACGTCGCGGCACGAATCAACGCCTCACGATGCTTCTCGCGCTTCAACACGGGCAAGCAATAGTAATGCGGCCGCAAACCACCAACAAACAAGGCATTCCGGTTGTACAGCAGGTGATGCGCGGTAATTGTCGCGGCCACATTCTCGCCGGCCGCTGCAACAAACTCGGCCGCATCCCCGGTCGTAATGTGTTCGAACACCACACGCAAACCGGGGCGACGCGCGAGCAGCGGCGCAAACCGGGGCGACGCGCGAGCAGCGGTTGCAGGACGGTTTCGATGAAGACATTCTCGCGATCGAAAATATCGACGTCCGGATCGGTCACTTCGCCATGCATCAGCAAGGGCAATCCAAGCCTTTCCATCTCTGCCAGTGCCGCATCGCACCTGGCAAGATCCGTCACTCCTGCGTCCGAATTGGTCGTCGCACCCGCCGGATAGAGTTTGACGGCCTTGACGAAACCGCTCTCAACCGCACGCCGAATCTCGTCAGCCGGCGTTTTATCAGTCAGATAAAGCGTCATCAAGGGCTCGAAACTCATGCCCACCGGCACGGCGGCAAGAATACGTTCACGATATTGAGCCGCAGAGGCAACATCGGTCACTGGCGGACGCAGGTTTGGCATGACGATGGCGCGAGCAAACTGACGTGCCGAATATGGCAACAAAGAGGCAAGCGCCTGGCCATCGCGCAAATGCAAGTGCCAGTCGTCGGGACGGGTAATGGTGATCTGCATTTCTGAACCCATGGATGGAATGCATGGATTTTAGATTAAAGAGGCGTCCGGCGCTCAACCGAAAATGGCTCCAATGCTTTTGCATGCGGCCGTTGTACGCCCTGTTCGCCGACCGGACAGGCTTCTTCGACGAAGGCGCTCGCCCATCAGCGAACAAGGATGATGCCCAGAATAAACAGCGTCAGCGAAAGGCCCAATCAGTGAAACTGACAGCCGATCACAGCAAATATGCTACACAATCGAACACTTCAGTTTAGTGCTGGCCGACTATTCAATTGGCGCTACATGTAACGAAACAGCATTATCAGGCAAACCCCGCTGCGGTAACCAGCGCCCCGGTCAGGCCGTCTGCACGTATGCCGAGGCCACGGATGCTCACGACAGTTTTCCGACCACCGTCAATTTCACACCTGCCGACAGAATCCGTTCCAACCCCTCCTGTGGCGCGTCTTCATCGGTAATGATCTCGTTGATATCTTCGAAGTTGCAAACCGTCATAAAAACACGCGGGCGGAATTTCGACGAGTCAATCAGCAGTCGACACGAATTAGCTGATTTCATCAACGTGCGCTTTACAGCCGCTACGTCGGTCGATGTTTCGGAGATGGTTGTCTCGGAAACGGCATGAGCACCAAGAAAAAGGACGTCGGCTCGAATAGCGCGTGCATCATTCAGCACTTCTTCGCCAACCAGTGTGTTGCTGCCCGGACGCAATTGACCACCGAGGACGTGACTGCTGTCACCGTCCAAGGATCTTCAACTCGAAGTGTTTACCAACGAGCCTGGCATGATGCTCTATAGTGACTTCGCTCTTAAACAGACAGCTCCAGGAATCTCTGGTCAAGAACATGAAGCAAATTTTGGCTTATGCCTAGAGCCACAACGCTATCCAGACGCTGCAAACCGTAGGCATTTTTCCTGTGCTGTCTTAAGGCCAGGTGAGTCATACGTTAATATTAGTGAGTACCGATTTGAACTGTTATGAAGGGGATCCGAAAAAATCCTTTAACCCATGTAGTTTCAGAAAGAGCGCACCGGCACCTGATCAGGGTATTGGTAGGAAGCGAGACTAATCGCGCAAATGGCCGGGCAGTTGCGCTGGTAACGTCATATTCGCTTCACGATGCTCCAAATGCGGTGCTCTTTGTTGCTTCGAAAGCCACTTGATCGGTGACAATTAGGAACTATTCACTTGCCAAGAAATCTCACCAAAAGGGATGTTTGCCCGGAAGCACATCATTGAATGCTACCAACGAGTAGAAATTATGGGCCCTCCAAGGGAATGCGCCACAACCAGACTAAATTGCAGATCGAGGCCGAAAACCGCTAGAAGCGCTTGGCGTTTCTTTCGTCAAAGTTTGATGTTTTGGCCATCCATGATCATGTTGTGCTCGCTAGCGATTACGGCTTTCACATGGCAAAGTGTCAGAAAGAATACTGAGAGTGAGTTGCGAGCCGACCTGGAGCATCAAGCATCCTCTATCGCAGCTCGCCTCAAGACTGAGCTTCAAACACATGAATTGCTACTAAAGGGAGTTAAAGGACTCTTCAGTACTAGCGGTTATGTCGCAAGAAGTGATTTCCGGCGTTATTACGAAGCCTTGCAACTCGACGCCAAGCAATCAGGTTTCTCGGCGTTGTCCTATCACGAACTTGTTCCTGAGAAAGAACTGGCGCAGCATGTCGCGGCGATTCGCCGAGAAGGCTTTTCGGACTATCACATCATTCCCGATGGGGAGCGTCAACTTTACGCCCCAATGGTGTACATCGAGCCATTTGAGGGAAACAACAAAACGGTGCTCGGCTTTGACCCACTGACGGTTGAAGTGGAGCGCGAGGCCATAGAACGTGCACGAGATACCGGAAACGTAGTGCTTTCGGGCAAGTTGGTTCTCGCGCAGGATGGCGGAGAGAAATCTCCCGGCTTTGTTATGTACGCTCCGCTCTACCGGTACAGCTTTCTCACAACAACCGAAGCTTTACGCAAAGCGAATTTCATCGCCTGGGTAGATGCACCGTATCGCATGTCAGACTTGATTTCACGCCTTCCTCCTGAAGGGCTGGCGGCAATTGATTTTGAAATTTTTGATGGCACGACGAAATCGTCTGCCACTATGCTCTACGACGCCGATGGAAGTTTTTCGTTCGAGGATGAAAAATCACCTGGACTCAAAGTCAACCGGTTGTTTGAATTTGGCGGTCACGTCTGGACGCTTTCATTTCGATCGCTCCCAGAGTTTGGTTCTCCGTCCCTAAGGCAGAAGGCAAGTTTGATAGCGGTCACAGGTGGACTTCTCAGCATTTTACTCAGTATGTTGGTTGCTCTCGGAGGCTGGGCTCAGCGGCAACGTATGCGAACTGCGCTGAAACAGGCTAAGGAAGCTGAAACCAAAATCCGTGAAGAGGAACGCTGGCAAAAAGATCAGATGTTGCGTGAGAGCGAATCGCGCTTCCGCTCTCTCATGGAAGACATTCCCAGCATTTCCGTTCAAGGATATTTACTTGATGGCACCGTAGTATTCTGGAACAAGGCTTCGGAGCAACTCTATGGTTACAGCGCAGCGGAAGCCATCGGTGCCAATTTGCTTGATCTCATTATCCCTGCGGAAATGAGAGACGGGGTCTCGGACGCCATGGAACACATGAAAAGATCAGGCGTCCCAATTCCTGCCGGCGAACTTCTCCTCAGAACGAAGACCGGTTCACGCGTGCCGGTATTTTCCAGCCACGCTCTAGTCAAAAAATTCAACGGAGACACAGAGCTGTTCTGCCTGGATATTGATTTGACCGAGCGCAAAGCAGCGGAAGTTCAGCTCCGTAAGCTGTCTCTTGCCGTGGAGCAAAGTCCCAGCAGTATCGTTATCACGGACCTTGATGCACGTATTGAATACGTTAACCATGCCTTTGTACAAAATACCGGCTACAGTCGAGAGGACGTAGTCGGTCAGAATCCGCGAATTTTGCAATCAGGACGAAGTTCTCCAGAGTTCTATCTTGGAATGTGGCAAGTCTTGGCTCAGGGCCAACCCTGGACGGGAGAACTCCACAACAAGCGCAAAGATGGAACGGAATATACAGAGTTCGCCGTTATTGCCCCCTTGCGCCAACCCAATGGTGAAATCTCCCATTACGTTGCGGTGAAGGATGACATTACGGCGCGGAGAGCCGCTGAAGACGAAGCAAATACGCTCGCCTTCTTTGATCCGTTAACGCACCTACCTAACCGTCGCTTGCTCATCGACCGCCTGGAACGCGCTATCGCAGCGTTTGAGCGTAATAAAAAGTACGGGGCATTGCTGCTTATTGATCTCGACAATTTCAAGATTCTAAACGACACCTTAGGCCACGATTTGGGTGACGTACTACTGCAACAGGTCGCTCAGCGCCTCGTTTCGAGCGTTCGGGAAGGCGATACCGTAGCGCGACTTGGCGGAGATGAATTTGTGCTGATTCTGGAGAACCTGTCCGTTGTTCCGCAGAGAGCCGCTTCTCAAGCCCAGCTGACGGGGGAGATGATCCTTTCTACACTGAAACGGCCTTATGATCTAACGGGCAATCCGCATTCGAGCACGCCCAGTATTGGTGTAACGCTCTTTGCGCCTCATCAGCAAACGGATGTCCTGTTAAGACAAGCGGAATTGGCGATGTACCAGGCCAAGTCGGCCGGTCGAAGTGCCTTGCGCTTTTTTGACCCCGAAATGCAAAGAACCGTTTCAATTCGCGCTGGCCTCGAAGCCGATTTGCATGAGGCGATTCTAAAGCACCAGTTCACCCTTCATTTCCAGGCACAAGTTACAAGTGATGGGCGCGTGATCGGTGCTGAAGTCTTGTTGCGCTGGAAACATCCCGAGCGTGGCATGGTATCTCCTGCGGACTTTATCCCGTTGTCCGAAGAAACCGGGATGATTCTGCCGATTGGACATTGGGTTCTGCAAGAGGCCTGTGCACAATTAGCCCGATGGGCTACCCAACCAGCCATGTCGCCGCTGATACTGGCCGTCAACGTCAGTGCCCGTCAGTTTAAACAGCCGGATTTTGTCGAGGAAATCTTATCCAATCTTGACCATTTTGGAGCGAATCCGAAACGGCTCAAACTCGAATTGACCGAAAACATGTTGATCGATGATGTTGAAGACATGATCGTCAAAATGTCGACACTCCGAGCACGAGGCGTGAGTTTCTCCCTCGACGATTTCGGTACGGGGTATTCGTCGCTCTCCTATCTGAAGCGTTTGCCTCTGGATCAACTCAAAATTGATCAAGGATTCGTTAGAGATATTCTTACCGATCCCAATGATGCGGCTATTGCCAAGACGATTATCGCCTTGGCCGAAAGTCTGGGACTGGGCGTCATTGCAGAAGGCGTTGAACTTGAAGCTCAGAGAGATTTTCTGGCACGACATGGCTGCCATGCCTATCAGGGATATTTCTTCAGCCGTCCAGTGTCGATCGATGATTTCGAGTCGTTTGCAAGCGAGTTTAAGGCGAAGCGAATGACAAACACGAGCTGACTGACGATTATTGAACTGACCAAAATATTTCGTAGTATCTTGAGTGAGCTGTTTGCCTAT
>JAIFNM010000169.1 GCA_020047725.1 Betaproteobacteria bacterium | reverse complement strand
CAAACGCGCCGAATCGGGTTTTGGCTTGCACTGCCTCTCGCGCAACAAAGCCGGCCCGAATAGATCACCAACAAAAATCAGCAACGCAGCTTCCTTGTCCTCATCCGGTAGGGAAGCAAACAAGCGCTTGTTGAGGCGCGTCAGCCGCGCATGGACTTGCCTGGGTGCGATATTGTCCGGCAGATGGTTCAACACTACGGCATCCAGCGCGCCCATCTCGCCGACGATGTTGCTCACCCAGATCGCATCAAGGTATAGCATCTGGTAGCTCCAGCGGACGTCATTCTCGGGATTGCAGGAATGCACTTCACCGGCCGGAATCAACACCACGTCGCCACGCGACAAGCGCTGACGCTGGCCGTCGCGGCTGAACACGCTCTGCCCACCATCGACGGCGCCGAGCGAAAGCGTTAGATGCGAATGCGGTGCGTAACAAGCGGCGCTGTCGTTGGCACAACGGCTCTCGACAAAGGGTAGCACTGATGAGCGCCAGAAGCGGTGAACAGTCTTTCGCGGCATTTGTTGAGTATATAACCCGGTTGGGGCAAGTATATCGTTGTATTCGCCTCGTTCAGACTTTGCGACGCCACAAGGTCTGACTAGCTTTCGTTTCATCGGGATTGCCGTTACACGCGCCATATCCGCTTGCGATCATGTTTCCGGCCCAGTGCTTATGACCAGGCCAGGGGGTTGAGACGATAGAATTTGCCTAGTTCGGCATACAGCGCCGAGTGCTCCTCAGCCATGCGCCGGGGTTGTTCAAAGAAGACCTCGGAGGCCACGGCAAAAAACTCAGCCGGATTCGTTGCACCATAGGCGCTGAACAGTGAGGACTGTTGGCTACTGACCTGAGCCTGCAGAGTGGCGAACTCCGAACCCAGCACGCTGGACCAGCTCAGAAACAGCTCGCGGCCAAGCAAACCCGGCGCGCCGTTTGCGTAACCTTTTTCCTGGTCGAGCTGGTGAGCGAACTCGTGAATGACCACGTTCCGACCATCGTCAATGATTGCAGCACCTTCGAGAGTGTCTTGCCACGACAGGATCACTTGCCCATGTAACCAGGACTCCCCGGAAAGAACCTGGCGCTGGTTCTGCAGTATGCCAATACTGTCGGTGTAGTTCCGATTGACGACAAAGGCGTCGGGATAGACCAGTATCTGATGCGCGTGCGGATAGGTGTAGTCTGGGAGGTTGAGGATCAGCAAACAGGCCTGTGCGGCAACGGTAACGCGAATTTCGTCGGTAACGAACAAACCGCCGCACCCGATGAAGTTTTTTTCAGCGATAAAAACCTGAATACGTTCCTTGAGCCTCAGCTGCAGATCAGCAGGAAGTGCGCGAACATACGGCACGTTACGTCTGAGTATTTCACGCCAGGCAGATGGAAAAGGCTGCTGGATAAGGCGCTTGCGTCGATGCGCGACGCGGATCGGCTCGGTCAGCCACCACACGACCAGAAGCAAGATCAAGGATGCGACAACAATGAGAGGCACAATAATCCTGCATATTGGATTTGACTGATCACTACTTGGGTACGGAAAGTTGCTTTTCAATCGTTGTCGCGCGTTGACTCAACAAGCGGGAGGTACGTCACGCAGGCAGCCGAGGCATTCCGCAGGCTTCGACGCTGCCCAACGCGTGATTAAATCGTCTCAAATCGCCGTAGCGAAACGGTCACTACGTCGCGGCCTCGATCAATACGCACTTGATGCAGTCAAGTCTTGACGGCCCACCACGAGAATCCCATGTCGACCTTGGTCGATGCTCCGATCCCGGTAACACCTTAACCTGATCCTGATCATCAGGCACCAGAACAGCTGAATGGCTGCAGCCGCCTACAGAGACGCTCCGTCAAACACATCGAAAGGCAAGGAAGTAGGGTCAATGCCCTCGAGACAACCAATGTTGATGCGGTAATGGCCCGGTTTGCGCTTGGTCTGATGAAAGGGGTAAATCCCGCACTTGTTGTAAAAGTGATGCTTTGCCACGCGGCTGCCAAATTGATAGGTCGCCAGAGAATCATCCTTGACTTCGATATCGATTTCATCGGGAGCAACTGTGAATCCGGTCATTGCCGCACCTTTTCGGCGGCAAACAGAACAATTGCATCGCAAACCCTTATCGAGACAATCGGGGTCGGTAAATGTGAAGCGAATCGCACCGCAATGACAGCTGCCTTTGTACTCTTTCATTGGGTTCTTTCTTTACGCTCGCGGCCCGTTTATGTCGTGTGTATTTTCCGAAAGATCATTTTGCAAATGAGGATTCCGGTCAAGTCCAGGCCTTTAACTGGCAAGGCAATCGCTCCCACAAACATCATTTTGCGGATTTCTTTCTCTTTGAATCATAGAGCTTGCCGGTCTTTAGTCGGAGGCCGAGGAGTTCTTCACGGTAAGTGGGTTTTCGGTTGGCGAGCACACGACGGCGACGAAGACTTCGATCGACAAACAGGGCATCCTGCTGGAATAGTGTCAGCACGATTTTGCGTAGAACGGCCAGATTACGTGCATCCTTGTCCGTGTCGCGCACGGCAGGCGTCTTCGCGAAAGAGTCCAGTGCAATGATGTCGCGAACGACGCCGACCCGCCCGCAGATCCATTCACGGAAGCAGGATTCAACGACCGCCGGATCGAGAACGCGGAAGACATTCCCAAAGGTGTCGTGCGACGGAGTGCCGTTCGTCAGGGGCAGAAAGGTCTTGCGCCAAGCCTCGTCGTCTTCGCACGAGTCCTCCACAGCCACCCAATCGTCGGCACAGTGGGCCATGCCTACCACTTCGCTCAAGTCGTACCGTTTAGCCGGTCCGCAGCGCGGGTCTTCCAGCCGGGAGAAGAGGGTCAGCAGGGTCATCTATTCTCTCGAAAAATACCAGAGAAGACGACATTCCTTCAGGGTTTACAATAGGTTGCCATTTGCCATTGATCGTCAACCACTTTTTGGCCGGGGTTAGGACATCTACGCAAGCGATTGCCGTGCATTACAGCATGGGGCGTACCAGTACCCAGGCGAAGACGGGTATACTCGCGCGCTTCAGCTCCTGACGTTTACTCGACAAACACCTAACAATGACTAACCGTAACCCGTCACCATTGGTCGCCGGAAACATCCTGCCTGGCCTATCTTTAATCCCCCTGCCCTCGTTGTGGCTTGCGCCAGTTGAGACACAGCTTGCCAGAAACGAACAGGTTGTGGCGTGGCTCGAAATTGATCTGAACGACCAGTTGCAGTTCACTTCCGGGTTGGTTGTACTGACTAACCAGCGATTGCTCGCCAAATCGGCTGACGAGGAGCACTGGCAAAGCCATGTCTTTTGCGATGGATTGACACTGACTCGACGCGACCATTCGGGCGTAGGCAGTCTCGAACTCGTGGACATCAACGCCCGGCTTGCACTCTGGCGCTATACCCTGGGTGGAGACATCGCTGCCGGGCGCCTGATCGAGCATTTCAACCGGCAACTCGCTTTTCACCTCACCGGGAACGTTCCGCCAGCACCGTCCCAAGCCCTGTGCCCGAACTGCGAAACGCCGTTGCTGGCCGGTCAGGAAGAGTGTCCGGTGTGCAGCAAGGAAATCCACGCGCCACCGTCGACATGGACGCTGTTCCGGTTGTGGCGCTTTGCCTATCCCTACCGCTGGCGGCTACTGGCCGGATTCCTGCTGTCGCTGGGATCAACCGCCGCCACGCTGGTTCCACCCTACCTGACCATGCCGATGATGGACAAGGTGCTGATCCCCTATCAGAACGGCAAGCCGATCGACACCCACCTCGTAACGCTCTACCTCTCAGGCCTGTTCGGTGCGGCACTGCTAGCCTGGGTACTTGGCTGGGCACGCACCTATATCTTGGCGCTGGTCTCCGAACGCATCGGCGCCGACCTGCGCACGACCACCTACGAGCACCTCCTCAAACTCTCGCAGGAATACTTCGGGGGCAAGCGCACCGGCGACCTGATGGCGCGCATCGGCTCGGAAACCGACCGCATCAATATCTTCATCTCGCTGCACTTCCTCGACTTCGTCACTGACGTACTGATGATCGCGATGACGACCTCGATCCTCGTCTCGATCAATCCCGTACTGGCTTTAGTCACCCTGCTGCCGCTGCCGATCATCGCCTGGTTGATTCATGTCGTGCGCGAAAAGCTGCGGACCGGCTTCGAGCGGGTCGACCGCATCTGGGCCGAAGTTACCAATGTGCTGGCCGACACCATCCCCGGCATCCGCGTGGTCAAAGCCTTTGCCCAGGAAAATCGCGAGGCGGCGCGCTTCCGCGCAGCCAACGTGCACAATCTGGAAGTCAACGACAAGGTCAACAAGGTGTGGTCACTGTTCTCGCCGACCGTCACCCTGCTAACCGAAGTCGGCCTGCTCATTGTCTGGGCTTTCGGCATCTGGCAGATCTCGAAAAACGACATCACCGTCGGTGTGCTCACAGCCTTCCTCGCCTACATCGGGCGCTTTTATCTGCGGCTGGATTCGATGAGCCGCATCGTTTCCGTCACGCAAAAAGCCGCAGCGGGTGCCAAACGGATTTTCGACATTCTCGACCATATTTCCAGCGTTCCGGAACCGACCAATCCGGTTCATCTGCCAAGCGTCACCGGCCGTATCGAACTGCGCAACGTCGGTTTCCGCTACGGCACGCGCAGTGTCACGCGCGACATCAGCATCAACATCGAACCGGGCGAGATGATTGGCCTCGTCGGACACAGCGGCTCGGGTAAGAGCACGATGGTCAACCTGATCTGCCGCTTTTACGATGTTACTGAAGGTGCAATACTGATCGACGGCGTCGATATCCGCTCGCTGCCGGTGGCTGAATACCGCAGACACATCGGTCTGGTGCTGCAGGAGCCTTTCCTCTTCTTCGGCACGATTGCCGAGAACATCGCATACGGCAAGCCCGATGCCACGCGCGAAGAAATCATCGCCGCCGCCCGCGCTGCCCACGCGCATGAATTCATCCTGCGCTTGGCGCACGGGTATGACTCGCTGGTTGGCGAACGCGGCCAGGCACTCTCCGGCGGAGAACGCCAACGCATTTCCATCGCCCGCGCCTTGTTGATCGATCCGAAGATCCTGATTCTCGACGAAGCCACGTCATCGGTCGATACAACCACCGAAAAGGAAATCCAGAAAGCCCTCGACAATCTGGTGCGCGGCCGTACCACTATCGCCATCGCCCACCGCTTGTCGACCCTGCGTGACGCCAATCGTCTGGTCGTACTTGATCGCGGCAGCGTCGTCGAGGTGGGCAACCATGACGAGTTGATGGCGCAGGAAGGCCACTACTACCGCCTCTATCAGGCGCAGGCGCGCAATGTCGACGTCGAGGATGAACTGGCCAGAACGAGCGCCGAGAACAAGATGGTAGGAGACCGTGAATGATCAGCAAACCCGACTACCAGCTTGAGCGCAACGCCTTTGGTCGCCTGTCATTCACCGGCAACGACGGCGAAACGCATGAAGGCGTTGTCCCGGTTCGTGCTTTCCCGATAGCCTCGCCGGATCAGGGTATTGCGTTGGTTGACCCGCACGGCCACGAACTGGCCTGGATCGAACGCCTGAGCGACTTGCCGGACGATTTGCGTACGCTGGTCGAAGCCGAACTCGCCAGCCGCGAGTTCATGCCGGTCATCAGTCGCATCGTCAACGTTTCAAGTTTTGCCACGCCGAGCAGCTGGCAGGTCGTGACCAATCATGGCGAAACCAGCCTGGTCCTCAAGGGTGAGGAAGATATCCGCCGCCTGGCCTTGCCTGGATTGCTGATTGCGGACAGTCACGGCATCCACTACCTGATCCGCGACCGCAATGCGCTGGACGCGCACAGCCGCAGGATACTGGACCGTTTCCTCTGATATTTTTCGCCCCAGCGTAAGCCGAATTTCACGACCAACGTTATTCGGACGATAATTAGCGTCTATTCATGCCATCTGTTCCTTTTTCTGTGCCGACATTGACTAAATGAAAACGAAAGACATCAAGTTTCTTGAAATCCGCTACCTGCGCGGACCGAACATCTGGACCTACCGTCCGGTCATTGAAGCCATTGTCGATATTGGCGAACTGGAAGATTTTCCTTCCAATACCATCCCCGGTTTTGTTGATCGCCTCAAAGGCTTCCTGCCGTCACTGATCGAGCACCGCTGCAGTTACGGCGAACGTGGCGGCTTTCTGTGCCGCCTCGAAGAAGGCACCTGGCCGGCGCACATCATGGAACACGTCTCGCTTGAACTGCAAAACCTCGCCGGCATGCCCGGCGGTTTTGGCAAGGCCCGCGAGACGCCGGTGCGTGGCGTATACAAGGTCGCCATCCGAGCCTGGCATGAAGAGGTCACCCGCGCCTGCCTGGAAGCCGGCCGTGAACTGGTCCTGGCCGCGATCAAGGACACCCCGTTCGATGTCGACGCCAACGTCGAACGTCTGCGCGACATGGCCGAGCGCAAGCTGCTTGGACCAAGCACTGGCTGCATCGTCGATGCGGCCACCTCCAAGGAACGCCGCATCCCCGCGATCCGCATGCTATCAACCGGTAATCTGGTGCAACTGGGATACGGCGTGCGCAGCCGGCGCATCTGGACCGCAGAAACCGACCGTACTAGCGCTATTGCCGAAACCATCTCGCGTGACAAAGACCTGACCAAAACGCTACTGCAATCCTGCGGCGTGCCCGTTCCCGAAGGACGCATGGTCGACAGCCCGGCCGACGCTTGGGATGCCGCCGAAGACATCGGCCTTCCGGTCGTCGTCAAACCGTGTGACGGCAATCACGGGCGCGGCGTATTTACCAACCTGATGACACGCGATGAAGTCGAAGCTGCCTATACGGCAGCCATCGACGAAGGCAGTGGTGTCATTGTCGAGCGTTTCGTGCGCGGCTCGGAACACCGTCTGCTCGTTGTTGGCGGAAAGCTGGTCGCCGCTGCACGCGGTGAAACCGCATCAGTCGTCGGCGACGGTCATTCGACGATCAACGAACTGATCGACATCCAGTTGAATTCCGACCCGCGACGCGGCGCCCACGAGGAATTCCCGCTCGATCTCATCGATCTGGCCCACAACATGGTTTCCCGACATGAAGTCACGCGCCAGGGGTTTACGCCGGATTCGGTTCCAGCGGCCGGGAGGGAAGTGCTCATTGTACGTACCGGCAACCACACCTGCGACATCACCGATGAGGTCCACCCGAGCGTTGCCGATGTTGCGTCGCTCGCCGCGCGCATTGTCGGCCTCGATATTGCTGGCGTCGATCTGGTCTGCGAAGACATTTCACGCCCACTGGGTGAACAGCGCGGGGCCATCGTTGAAGTCAACGCTGGCCCCGGCCTGCTAATGCACATCAAGCCGGCCAACGGCGAAGCACGCCCGGTCGGAAAAGCCATTGTCGAGCACCTGTTCCCGAATGGCGACGATGGTCGCGTCCCGGTCGTCGGTGTAACCGGCAGCTACGGCAAGACAACCGTTTGCCGCCTCATCGCGCGACTGCTGACACTCTCCGGGAAACACACCGGACTTTTCCTTGATCGCCGGCAGACTGAAAAAGGCGATTGTGCGACGTGGAAAGCCACCAACCGGATTCTGATGAACCGCGCCATCGAGGCCGCTGTTTTCGAAAATGGCAGCGATTCCATCCTCAGCGAAGGACTGGCCTACGACCGCTGCCAAGTAGGCATTGTCACCAACGTTGACGTGGAACGTCATACCGGGCGCTACTACATTGAAACGCCCGAGCAAGTGTACAACGTGTTGCGCACACAGATTGACATCGTGCTACCCAAAGGAGCGGCCGTACTCAACGCCAAGGAAGCAATGCTGGTCGAAATGTCGTCGCTCTGCGATGGTGAAATCATCTACTTTGCGCTTGACCCGGAGCTGCCGGCCATCACCGAGCATCGAGAACAGGGCAAGCGCGCCGTCCTGGTTCGTTATGGCCAGATCATGCTGGCCAGCGGGCAAGGCGAAACCTCCCTGGCCAAGCTCAAGGATATTCCGCTCACTGAGTACGGCAAGTCACCGCAACAGATCGAAAATGTTCTTGCCGCCGTAGCGGCGGCCTGGGCTCTCGGCATCTCGCCCGATGTCATGCGTACCGGAATTGAAACCTTCTTCGTCGAATAAGTAGCACTTAACAATACTGGCGACACTAATTACCTGAACACGGATGCCAAGACATCTGGCGTAACCGAGAACCAAGAGGAAACTGCATATGGAAGTAACCCGCATCCGGGCACTGCGCGGCCCTAATCTGTGGAGCCGGCATACCGCAATTGAGGCCATCATCTCCTGCACTGAAGCCGAATGCACCATCGGCAACATGCCCGGTTTTGAAAGCCGTTTGCGTGAGCGCTTCCCGGAGATTGCACTGCTGCAATCGACAGTCAGCAATGACATCGTTTCCATGGCACACGCCGTTGAATACGCGGCTCTCGGACTGCAAGCACAGGCCGGCTGCCCGGTAACATTCAGCCGCACGGCACAAACACTGGAACCAGGCGTCTACCAGGTAGTCGTTGAATACAGTGAAGAAGACGTTGGTCGGCTCGCATTTGAGCTGGCACAACAACTCTGCCTGGCAGCAGCTAATGACTCAGCATTCGATATCGCGAGCGCCCTGCGCCGCTTGCGCGAACTCGACGAAGACGTACGCCTCGGGCCAAGTACCGGTTCTATCGTATACGCGGCGGTAGCGCGCAAT
>JAIFNM010000140.1 GCA_020047725.1 Betaproteobacteria bacterium | reverse complement strand
TCATGTGCTTGCGAAAATATCAGTAGCGATTACCGCCGCCACCGCCACCTGAACCACTGCGACCCGAACCATACGGGCCACGCGCGCCACCACCGCCGCCGGGGCCACGGCGCTGACCGCCGCCACCTCCGCCACCACTGCGAGGCTCTTGCGGACGCGCTTCATTTACTGTTAGCGCTCGACCCTCAATGCTCTTGCCGTTGAGAGCGGCAATTGCAGCCTGCGCCTCTTGATCGGAACCCATCTCGACAAAGCCAAAGCCTTTCGAGCGTTGCGTTTCGCGGTCGGTTATAACCTGAGCCGAAGCCACCGTACCATGCGCGGCAAACATCTGCTCCAGATCGCTCTTTTTCATGTCGTAGCTTAGATTGCCGACGTATAGCTTCGTGCCCAATTGAGAACTCCCAAGATAGAACGTTGAGGAAACTGCTTTACAACAATAGCAAGGCGTGACGCCGGAGTCTAATAAATTAGCACACGAAAAACCCAAGGCTACTCCGGCAAAGCGATCTTGTTGTCCGTGCTGAACTGATAATCATGGAAGATATGCTCAGCGCTGAGCAGCTGGTAACTACCGTCTTCAAGCTTGCGCGTCGTATCCTTGAGCCGATAGGTGTAATGACCACAGGTCCACAAATCGAAATTGCGCATCTGGGTACACAGACAAGTCTTGTCCTGTACCGAAATCCGTTTGACTCCAGGATTTTCCGCCACCTCGCGGTTATAGGCCGTTATGTATGAGCAACTGCCGTGAGCATCGAGCAGATAACCATAGGCCTCGCAGTTGGGACGAATTCCATCACCGATGGCCGGGCTCTTTCTCAACATTCGCATCGGGTATCCGGTCGGCGAAATCTGGTTAACCTCGATCTCGTCCTCACTGGCCTTGAAGTACTCCTGCTGTACGTCTTCAGGCAAGCCGCACTCGCTGGCAACGGTAAATCGCGTCGCCACCTGCACCGCCGCCGCGCCGTTCTCAAGATAGGCAGCCGCATCACTGCCGGTGAAAATTCCGCCTGCGGGAATCAGTGGAATATCCAGGTGTTCGGTAATCATGAACTGGCGAATCTCGGCAACGATAGTCGCCAGATCGTAAGCCGCCCAATCCATGCCGAAACCCAAGTGGCCGCCAGCCAAGGGGCCTTCGATCACGACGTAGTCAGGTAACCTGTTGCTGCGTGCTGTCTTGCGCAGAAAGAGTTGCAAGGCGCGCAACGAGGAAACGATGATGCCCAGTTTCGCATCGCGAAAACGCGGATGGTCCTCGATCAGCGCAAACGATCCGAGGTGCAGGCCCGCCGCCAGAGTGATGCCGTCAATACCGGCATCAAGCGCCGCCCGCATACGAACGCGCAGGGTTTCCTTGGGCGCGTTCATAGTCAGTTTTTCCATGCAGTTGACCAGGATCATGCCGTCGCCGCGCTTGGCTTCCATTGTCTTGCCAACGTGCATTCTTGTCGCCTCGGCCAGTTGACCGAGATCGAACTGAACGACCGACTTGTCGGTGTTGGCGACGTTGAATTTGTAATGTTTGAGCTTTTCCTTGACGAACTTGGTGTTGAAACGTCGGTCAGCCACTGTCTTGACCATAGCATCGGAAATATGGCCGACCCCACCCAAACGAGCTGCCTCAAGCGCCAGTTCCGCCGTCGAAATATCGACACCCATACCACCGATAACGATTGGCACAAGTTCCTTGTTGCCCAGCTTCAGACGGAAATCATCAACACGCTTCATCAATACCCTTCCACAAACCTCAACACCCCATCCACTTGCCGGAAGGGAAATAGCAAAAACACGCCAGCCCGACATTATCGCTCAGGATACAAGAAATTAGCGCGCCAACGCGTCGGAAAAAAGCCAAATCGTCCGAACAGCCGGCGTTACAGTTTTGGAAAATTATCTCTAGACCAAGACATTCACCGTTCCTCCATCGCCACGACGTTGACGGCTGCGTCATTGCTGAAGTTCCTGACCCCACCGCTGATGGCACGCCGATCTCGGGCGTGTATTATCGCCCTTATCGCACCCTGAACCGGAAACTCACCATGTCCGATTGCATCGAACACGATCACACCTCACCCACACCATCCGGCATCGGCATCCCACGCCGCAATGCATTCGATCCAATCGCTTTCGAGAAGGCCGTCAGCGACCTGCTCGGTGCCTGCGGTATTGCGCCAGACGCAGCCCACATGGGGCGAACGGCGCAGCGTGTGCGTGAGTTATGGCAACGTCGTCTGCTTGGCGGCTATGATCTTGATCCGGCCGAAGCCCTTGGTGACGGTTTTGAAGATCATCGTCCCGACATGGTGGTCATTCGTGGCATTGCCGTCCATGGAGTCTGCCCACACCATCTGGTGCCCTTCCGTGGCGTCGCCCATGTTGCCTACCTTCCCGGTGGTCGTCTGCATGGATTTGGCCGAATTGCACGGCTGGTCGACGCCATCGGTCACCGCTTTACCTACCAGGAGTGGATGACGCGGGATATTGCCGAAGCCCTGATAATTCATGGCAAGGCACGCGGCGCAGCCTGCGTGATCGAGGCCGAACAGTTATGCCTCCTGCTCGGGGAGGACCGGCGTGGCGATGAGCGCGTGGTCACCCAGTCGTTTACCGGTGAGTTCGATACCTCGAATCAGCGGCGCAACGAATTCCTGCGCGCAATCAGCGGCGGCCGCCGGAACGATTGACCTTTCATACCCCGACCAAGGTTAAAGCTAACGGTGTCGTCAATGCCGCAAGCCCGGTCGATAAAACCAGGCTACTGGCAATCGGACCTTCAAGCACCTTGAATTGCCTGGACATCAGATAAACGTTGGCGCCGATGGCAATCGACGAGAGCAGAACAACAACCCGCGTTTCCATCAAAGGCAGACCAAGCAGCCTTGCCAGCGCCCACACAACGAGCGGCTGAACGATCAGTTTGATGGCGCAGATGGTGATGCTGATCTTCCAGCCCTCGCGCACCCCATATTCGGCCAGCCCCATACCCAGCGCAATAAGTGCCATCGGGGCAGCCGCGTGCCCAACCATGCCGACAGGCACACTGATCGCTTCCGGCATTGGCAAGCCAGACAGACCAAAGATCGTCCCGGAAAGAATGGCGGCAACGATTGGGTTGGTCAGAACACTGCGCAAGGTCTTGGCAAATCCGCGTACCGAAAAACTGCCGTGCCGCGCCCATTCGACGGAAACGGTCACCAGCGTCCACAGGATCAGGGCGTTGAACACCAGCACCAATGCTACCGACGGAACCGCTGCATCGCCAAGCGCTACCTTGGCCAGCGGCAAACCGAGCAGGACATTGTTCGAAAACACGCCGCCCAGTGCGAACACCGACTGAGAGACGCCGTCGAACGCGAAAATTTTCCAGGCGATCAAGCGACCAATCACAAAAACAATCAGGCAACCACCGAAAAATGCGATCAACAATCGGGCATCGACCGGTGGCAGCTTCGAGAAATCACTCATGAGGCCGAACAGCATGGCGGGCAGCGCCACCGAGAAAACGAAGGTCGAGAGGCTTTCAGACATCGCCTTCTGCCAACCCGAAAAACGCATCAGCGCGTAGCCAACAAAAACCAGGGCAAAGAGAGGCGCAGCAATCACGACCTGATGCAGAAAGGTATCCATGGAAAATCGGTTCTCGTACTTTGAATGACGGCTAACGGCTGACAAGCCCCAAGTTTAATGGATTTGACTCAGGCGAATGTTCTTTCGTTGAAAACGCGAGACAATACGCGCCGCGTCAACATCCACGCCCACATTCACGCCCTTCAAACCATGCCATCTACGCATCACTTACGCCCCGTAGCGCCGGGATTCGACCTGCTCCACGCCGATGCTGCGCTTCTGGTCGTCAACAAGCCCAGCGGCCTGCTGTCGGTGCCCGGACGCGGCGCAGACAAGCTGGATTGCCTGATCACGCGCGTTCAAGCCGACTACCCGGATGCGCTGATCGTGCATCGCCTCGACTGTGACACCTCCGGCCTGCTCGTTCTGGCGCGCGGCAAGGAAATGCATCGCTGCCTGAGCATCCAGTTTCAGGACCGGCAGGTGGACAAGCGCTACGTCGCCGTTGTCGAAGGAGAACTCGCGCCGGCCTCCGGTGAAGTCAACCTGCCGCTCAACGTCGACTGGCCGAACCGACCGCTCCACATCGTCGACTTCAAAACCGGGAAACCCTCGCTCACGCTCTATCGGGTGCTGAGCTACGATGCCGTCGAACACTGTTCGCGTGTCGAACTCACGCCGGAAACCGGTCGCACGCATCAACTCCGCGTGCACATGCAGGCGCTCGGCCACCCGATCCTCGGCGACACTCTCTACGCCACGCCCTCCGCCCGTGCCAAGGCGGACCGTCTGCTCTTGCATGCGGAGTACCTGGCCTTCGCCCACCCGGAAAACGGCGAACCGTTCAACTTTACCTGCGCCGCCGGTTTCTGACCCCGTCCGTACCCCACTCTGGATCACCATGAGAATTGCCCAGCACCCCGTATGGCTCGTCGGCTTCCGCCCATTTTTCGCCTTGGCGTGTCTCTCCGGCCTGAGCCTGCCGATTGTGTGGGCGCTGATCTTTACGGGGGCTCTGCCGGCGCCTGCCACCTCGTTTTCTTCGATCCAGTGGCACGCCCACGAAATGTTCTTCGGCTTCGGCTGGGCGGTAATCGGAGGTTTTCTGCTTACATCGACCAAGAACTGGGTCAGCCAGCGCGGCTACCACGGCAAGGCCCTGATCTTCCTCGTGGCCACCTGGCTACTCGAACGCGCCGGCATGTGGTTTGAGGGCGCCCTGCCGCCGCTTCTGTTCCGCCTATCAAACAATCTCTTTCTCGGCTCGATTGTCGTGATGATCGCGTGGACGCTGATCAGGCATCACAAGGACGATTCCTACCGAGACAACTATTTCTTCCTGATCATCCTGCCGCTGTTTCTGGTATCAAAAAACCTGATGCTCAGCACCGACTACTTCCAGATTGGCTGGAGCATGGCGATCGGGCTGTTCCGCATGGCATTCCTCGTGATGTTCGAGCGCACGCTGACGCAGTTCATGAAAGGTGTCTTTCAGGTCGATATATTGCGCAACCCGCTGCTTGACA
>JAIFNM010000158.1:5140-7665 GCA_020047725.1 Betaproteobacteria bacterium | reverse complement strand
CAGATGTTGCGCAGGACCTTCCGCCGAAAATTGAAATTCCACAGCCAATTTCAATGAGCAGTGAACTAGCCGAGCTTTATGAAACGGTTCGGAAGCAAGTGATGGCCGAATATGGTCCATCTGCCGGGATGGTCGCCACTACAAAGCTGAGGCTTTTGTGTGCCCACCCCAGCCTTGACCAGGCCTGGAGCAACGATCCCTCATACGAAATGCCGAAGTACCAGCGCCTGATTGAGTTGCTCGGGGAAATTTTCGACTCGAATGAAAAAGCTCTGGTTTTCACTTCCTATCAGGCCATGTCTGACCTGTTCATGAGGGACATGCCCGGCCGCTGGCCGAATGGGTTTTTTAAGTACATAGACGGTCGAATTCCGGTGCCCGAAAGGCAACCTGCAGTTGATGCCTTTTATGCTCACAAAGGATTTGGTGCACTGTTCCTGAACCCGAAGGCTGCCGGAACAGGGCTGAATATCACAACAGCCAACCACGTTATCCACTACAACCCGGAATGGAATCCGGCGCTGACAGCACAAGCCACAGCACGTGCATACAGGAGAAAGCAGGAACGCCCGGTCACTATTCACCACCTGTTTTTCGCTGACACTGTCGAGGACGTCATGATTGACCGGGCTGAGTTCAAACGACAGCTTGCGGATGGCGCCGTCACCGGCCACGAAGGTGATGTGGACCCTTCGGTCGTCATTCGCGCCCTACAGATTTCACCACTCTCAAGTATTGAAGGGAATAAGCAATGAGCCGCAAGATTTCAAAAAAACTCAGCGCCAATGATGTCGGTACTACAGGGGGGCATCAGGCTGGAATTCTGGTCCCGAAAGAAAAGGCGATCCTGTCGTTTTTCCCTTCACTGGACCCTAATGTAAAGAATCCCCGAATGACTCTCGTCGTCCGTGAATTAAAAGACGGCACGAGGTGGGAGTTCAACTTCATTTACTACAACAACAGACTTTTCGGGGGCACTCGTAATGAGTACCGCCTCACATGTATGACTCAGTACCTGCGTGCAATCGATTCAAAAGTGGGTGATGATCTTGTTTTCTCGAAAGACGAGAACGACTCGATTTTCGTCGATTGTGTCCGTGCAGAAAGTAATAAGGCAACAGTGAATGATCAGGGCGTCCTTGTGCTCGGGGGCGGCTGGAAGATCATCAATACGTAATCAGGGAGAAAGCTGTGACAGTCGAAACCATTGAGGTTCCACCAGACGTTGCCCGTGTAAGCGAAGGTCTTCGCGATACCGGTTACGAATTCAACACTGCAATTGCAGACATTATCGATAACTCGATTGCAGCTGGTGCCACCGTAGTTGATGTGCGGATGGGCGCAGACTTCATGGGCAACGTCGTCGTCTCCGTTGGTGATGACGGATGTGGGATGAATCGCGATGGCTTGATCAACGCCATGAAGTATGGTTCCAAGAAGCGCGACGACCCCTCCAGTCTCGGAAAATTCGGTATGGG
Source organism: Betaproteobacteria bacterium (assembly GCA_020047725.1). GTDB lineage: Bacteria > Pseudomonadota > Gammaproteobacteria > Burkholderiales > Rhodocyclaceae > Propionivibrio. Next base: position 6,187 of record JAIFNM010000158.1, on the reverse strand, counting down.
TTTGAAAACAGCGTCAACGGCGTTTAGCCGACGGCTGTGCCTGATTTCCCGTAGCGACGAAGGTGAAGCGGTCAGGGCTGCGTGGGATCTGGACTTTCTCGGTCAGTCAAATAGCTGGGGACTGGAGATTGCCACGCCGGCAGCACACGAATTGCAGCTGTTAAATGATGTGGCGGCTGGCAAGTCAGGAACAGTAGTTTTGTGGGAAAAGATTGACCGCATTCTCACCGATTACAAAAAGGGCGACGGCAAGCCGCTGAAGAATGCAATGAAGCGCATGGAGGACTCGCTGAGAGAGCATATTGCTCTTGTATATCAGCGATTTCTTGATCCCCGTGACACACGGGGACGAACACTTGAGATCAAGCTCAATGGAATTAAGGTAGAGGCATGGGATCCGTTCTGTACAGCAGAAGTCGGAGAACCTGTAGTCGACAAGGTAATCCCTGTTCAACTGCCAAGCGGACAGGAAACCAGCTTCAAAGTCAGAGCATTTATTCTTCCCCGCAAGGAAGAGTTTTCAAATGACCAGAACAGGGTTGCAGCGAAGATTTCCAACGAGCGCCAGGGGGTGTATGTCTATCGTGAGAACCGCCTGATTCACGGTCCCGACTGGCTGGGCATGTACAAGCAGGAGCCCCACTTCTCTCTGTTAAGAGTTGAACTGTCTTTTGATCACAAGCTGGACGATGCCTTTCAAGTCGACATCAAGAAATCGCGAATTCTCCTGAATGAACATCTGTACGAATGGTTGCGTGATTCGTTCCTGGCTGCACCGCGACGCGAAGCGGAAACAAGATACCGGAAGGGTGCTGCAGGTGCAGCAAAGGGTGCTGCCGTCCTGCTGCATACACCCTCGAGCAATGCCATCCATCAGAAAGTATCAGGACTGAAAATGGCAACGGTCAGCGGCGTTGATCCCGGAACAGGCCAGGCACAGATTACAAACAACTCCGGACAATCGACTGCAAAGCTTCACATCATTACGACCAATGAACCGAATACGGTTCATGTGGCGACCAGCGAGACACTTGACAACGGTGTGCT
>JAIFNM010000158.1:0-5107 GCA_020047725.1 Betaproteobacteria bacterium | reverse complement strand
GCGTCACCCTGAATACTGGCCATCCCTACTACCCCAAGGCGTATCTTCCCAACAAGGCCAACAGTGTAGTCATCCAGGCATTGGATTTTCTTTTGTGGTCCTTGGCTCAGGCCGAGCTCAATAACGTAAATGACGAAAACAGAGATGCCTTCGAAGAGTTTCGGATCGAAGTGTCCCGCAATCTCAAAAAGCTGGTGGCAGATCTTCCTGACGTGGCAGACAACGAGACTGAGTGATGGCTCAACTCGATGCTGTCTTCCTGGCGCGAAGACTTGAAGCCAGATATGGCCTCGGGCTGTCTGGCGGGGAGCAGGAGGTCGACGGCGGACTTTTCGTCGCTGTCCGTCCAACTGATCTGGAGAGGCCAAACGGCTTCTCAGTCATTGTTGCCCGAACCCCGAAGATAGTTGAAGCCAGTTTGAAAATGGACGGCTTCACACGCAGCCTGCTGAGGCTGATGTCTGAGTCAGACGATGTCCGGAGAAACACGTTCGCCACCCTGGCTGCTCTAGCAACAACTGATGGATTCAGAATTGGTGTGAGCGTCAATGAAAATCACATAACAAATCTGGCCGAGATTCCGCACGGAGAGTGGACAAAGTTTGAGGTTGATTGTGATCATCGGCTTCCGGGCGTGAAAATGAATCCGGCAGACCTAAATTCTGCAGCCCTGGAAGTTGCATCCGTCTGCCTTGGGCTTGTGTTGAGCCTGTTACCGATTGAAGACGTTACAGACTCTGTTTCTGGTTTTGAGCCAGGACTTCCTGAGGGAGCAAGGATCCGGGTTGAGGTTAACCGGTATGAGCGGAGCCCTGTTAACCGTGCAGCCTGTATTGCTCATTACGGCACAAAATGCGTCGCGTGCGGGTTAGAGTTTTCTGAAAAGTATGGCACTCTTGGTAGTGAATACATTGAAGTGCATCACCGCGTTCCGGTATCCGAGATGGGAGGCTCCTATCGATTAGATCCGGTGAAAGATCTGGTAACGGTCTGCGCCAACTGTCACGCAATGCTTCACCGTGCTAAACCTCCTCTGAGTGTTGAAGCACTTGCTCAGATCATCAATGGCTTGCGCGACGGAGAAATTGAACATCGCTAGCGGCGAGTACTTGATGGCCAGGGTTTGTCCGTATTTGGATTGCTGACAGCTGAAAACTCAGCAGGACAGGTTTCGTCCGCCGATGTAATCCAGTTATGTATCCGGCCGACCAGTTCCTTCATCTCGTCCGGCTTTTTTTGTTTCAATGCGCATTCCCATACAACAGCAACTCGCCAGCCAGTCCGAACCAACGCCGCGACGGCGGCAGCGTCATTCGCAGTGTTTTTGCTGATTTTTTGACGCCAGAATTCTGGGCGGCTCTGCGGCAGCTTGAAGTACCTGCAGCCTCTGTGGCCGTGCCAGAAGCAGCCGTGAATGAACACCACAGAGTGATATTGTCGAAATACTAAGTCTGGTGTGCCCGGAAGATTCTTGCGGTGCAGTGAGTAACGCAAGCCACTCGCATGTAATGCCCGCCTGATGAGCAGTTCGGGGACCGTATCCTTTGACCGGATAGCCCTCATGTTTTTTGACCGGATGTCAGGGCTATGTACGTCAGTCACCGGCAGATCCTTGCCACTATCCTTGTAGCTTTTTGCGTGCTTTGATTGCTTCCTTAATCCGTGGCTTCATCAACTGTGCGACAGCGGCGAATACCGGCACTACCACCGAGTTGCCAAACTGTTTGTAAGCCTGCGTATCTGAAACAGGAATTCGGAAATCACCGCCGTCCGGCCTGTCGTAACCCATCAGCCGGGCACACTCGCGGGGAGTTAATCGTCGGGGTCGGTTGGCCATATTTCTAGGATCGTGAAGGTCTTTGGTGGGGTCGAATCCCCGGTCAATCAGAATTTCCGATCCATCCTTGTAATAGCGCGCAGAAAGTGTCCGGGTGATGTCGCCAGGACGAGTCAGTCCGTACCCAAAACCATTACCCTTTGCCTTGTGCTTGATTGCATAGTTGAACAAGTACTCCCAGAGCTTCGGCGTCAGGACATACTTTTCATCAACGTCAGGTTCGAGAATTTCGCCCAGGGTTAGCTTCTTTCTGGGATACAGCTTTTTTATGTCACGCAGCGTGAATCCCTCATGAACCATCAGGTCACGGCGAAAGCCCACCAGCACAATGCGCTCCCTGTGTTGAGGAACGAAGTGTTGTCCGTCGATTACTTTGGGGTCAGCCCGGTCATTCACGTCGACATCAGCAACCCAATAACCTAACTCATCTAGAGCCTCGGTTATGACCTTAAAGGTCCTTCCTTTATCGTGGCTTTTCAGATTTTTTACATTCTCAAGGACAAATGCCAGAGGACGCTTAACCTTAATAATTTTGGCGACATCGAAGAATAATGTTCCCTGAGTCTTGCACTCAAACCCATGTGCGCGACCCAGCGCATTCTTTTTTGAGACACCCGCAATCGAGAATGGCTGGCAAGGAAATCCAGCCAGCAAAACCTCATGGTCCGGGATATTCTGATTTATGCTCTGCGCCACCTTCTTGGCTGAAGCATTCGCCTGATCGCTCAGTGTGACTTTCCGAATGTCATCGTTGAAGGAATGCGCATTCGGATCGGAGTAGTGATTTGCCTTGTAGGTCCTTACGGCCTGCTTTTCCCATTCACTGGTGAATACGCAGCGGCCTCCGGCCAACTCAAAGCCCCGGCGAATTCCGCCGATACCCGCAAAGAGATCGATGAAGTCGAAGTCATGCTTTTGGTGGTTAGCGGGAGGCGAAGGAAGCAGCCGGTTTAGTGCCTCATGTTCGTAGTAGCTGAGTTGCGGTGAAGCTTTTCCCTTAACCCACCTGTTAATCGTTTCCCGGCACCATTGCCCCGGAGAAACCTGGTTCAGGTAGCTGCCAAGGTACTTTTGATCGTAGATTTCCAGTAGTTCTGTGACCAGGGCTAAATCATCTTTTCTGGATTTCATGGGTAATACGTCGCTGGGTCGAATGTGTGACAAAGTATCACTCAAAATACCCAGTATGTCCATGCAAAAAGACAGTGAATGGCATGCATTGGTACTTCGTTTCGCGCGGACGCTGCAATATCACCACAGAAGAAACTTCCGTTGATCTTTCCATGCCACAGGGAACGGGCACATCAAATCCTTGAGCGTCAAGTGTGCCGGCTGGCGGCCATCAAGAATTGCGTCCAGGATATCTGGGGCCAGCGAGGCGATCCGGATGATCCGGCTGATGAATGACGGGCCAATGCGCTCCGCCTTGGCGATTTCGTCCAGGCAACTGTAGGTACCGTTTTCGAGCAGTTTCTGCCAGCGAAACGCCCGGGCAATCGCCTTGACCATCGCATTGTCGATTGTGGCAGCGGGACTCGGGTGACCGTGCGATCCATCCGGCAACATGATCACCTTCCGGCCCCCACGTTTCTTGAAGGTCATTGGAATCTCGATCGAAATGACTTCGCAGGCCATCACGCCGCCTTCTTGAGGTCAGTCTCAGCGAGGACTGACGCGACCAAATCCTTCATGCCGTCCGTCTTCATGTCGATTCGGATGCCGGTGGGACTGACCACCACACGGTCGACCAATACATGGGTAATTCTGGCCTGCTCGGCGGGGAACAATTCTTCCCAGACTGACTCGATTGACTGTAGGGTCTGAACTGTTTGCTGCTCGTCGGTCTCAGGTGCCAGTTTCTGGACTTCACGGACCGCCTGGGCGATCACCTCTGGCGCCAGCAGAACCTTGCGAACTTGATCGACGACCTTGGCATCAATGTCACCGGCAGCAACGCGTGTGACTTCACAGGCATCCCGCCCGATCTTCATGGTGGCCGTGTTGACGTAGTAGCGGTAGTACCTGCCACCCTTCTTCGTATGGCCCGGAGTCATTGCATTGCCATCGCTGGCAAAGATCAGCCCTTTCAGGAGGGCTGGCGCGTTGCTGGGGCGGTTGATCCGGGCACGCTGCGCGACATCGTTCCGGGCGAGCATCTCCTGAACCTGATCCCAGATGGCTTTGTCGAGAATAGCTTCGTGCTCGCCGGGGTAGTGTTTGCCCTTGTAGGCCGCGATACCGATCACGACCGGATTCTTGAAGAGTTTGTACAGCCAGCCTTTATCGACCAGTTTGCCCTGACGATCCTTTTCCTTAATGGTCGTCCAAGACTTGGTCATCACACCTTCGGCGCGCAGTTGCTGGACCAGCACTGTTACTGAGCCGATTGCGATGAAGCTCTCAAAAATCCGCCGTACCAGTTTTACCTCAGCAGGGTTCGGCACCAGTTTCCGCTCGACCACGTCATAGCCCAGGGGCGGAAACCCGCCCATCCAGATTCCCTTGGCGCGGCTGGCCGCGATCTTGTCGCGCACCCGCTCGCCCCCAAGTTCCCGTTCGAACTGTGCAAACGACAGGAGGATGTTCAGCGTCAACCGCCCCATCGACGTGGTCGTGTTGAACGACTGCGTGACCGATACGAAGGTCACTTTGTGCTGGTCGAACAACTCCACCAGTTTCGAGAAATCCGCCAGAGAACGTGACAGACGATCGATCTTGTAGACCACGATGACGTCGATCAGTCCTTCCCGTACGTCCTCGAGCAGGCGCTGCACACTAGGCCTGTTAAGCGTGCCACCGGAAAACCCACCATCGTCGTAGGCGTCGCGCAGTGCCACCCAACCTTCGGACTTTTGCGACGCGATGTAGGCATGACAGGCATCTCTCTGAGCATCCAGCGAGTTGTAGTCCATGTCGAGGCCTTCCTCGGTCGATTTCCGAGTGTAGATCGCGCAGCGCATTTTTTGGGCGATGGCAGTCATGCCAGTCCCCCAGCCTTCTTGAGCCCGAAGAACGTCCAGCCGTTCCAAATCGTGCCTGTGATCTCGCGGGCGATGTGCGAGAGCGATTTGTAGCGGCGCCCGTTGAACTCGAAATGATCAGGCTGGACGATGATCTCGTGGTTGTTTCCCTTCCATTCACGGATCAACCGGGTGCCTGCGAGCGGCCGGCTGTCGACGCGACGGCTCCGAACACGCGGATTACCGCCATCCAGTTGGTCGCCAAGTTCTTCCAGGCGCCTGACCGTGCTGGCCTTGAGACCACCATAGG
>JAIFNM010000324.1 GCA_020047725.1 Betaproteobacteria bacterium | reverse complement strand
GGATATTGATCCCCGATTCCTTCAAGACGGAGGTCACCTTTTCCAGGCGCCCAATCTTGTTTTCAAGAAAAATCGAAACCTGATAGGTCATAGTCAGCCTTTCTGTCGATGGTCATGAACGCGCACAGCCTTGCCTTCAGCCTTGGGTATTGAGCTTGGCTCGACCAGCTTGATGCGCGGCCGAACCAGCACTTCATCGCGAATCAGGTGCGTGATGTGCCGCTGAAGCTTGTCCAGAAAGGCCAAGTCTCCCTTGAACCATTCCTTCTTTACTTCAACCTCTATGATCATTTCGTCCTGGTCATCGATCGTCTCCAGCGTAATACGGTAATCATCGCCAACTTCAGGCAATTTCATCAGCACGCCTTCGATCTGCATCGGGAAGACATTGCAACCCTTAATGATGAACATGTCATCCGACCGCCCTGAAATTCGGTCGATCCGGCGGTGCGTACGTCCGCATGGACATGGTCCGGGAAGGATGCGGGTCAGATCGCGCGTGCGATAGCGGATGACTGGCATTGCCTGGCGATCGAGGGTGGTCATCACCAGTTCGCCAACCTCGCCGTCAGCCACGGGCTGCAGCGTTACGGGGTCAATTACTTCGAGCACGTAAGCGTCTTCCCAGACGTGCAAACCATTCTGTTCGATGCATTCGAACGCCACGCCCGGACCATTCATTTCGGAGAGACCGAACGAGTTGTAGGCCTTGACGCCGAACATCTCCTCGATCCGCCGGCGGTGTTCTTCGGTGTGTGGCTCGGCGCCAATTACCAGGGTATGCAGTTGCGTGTCCTTGCGGGGGTCGAGTCCTTCTTCCCGGAATACATCGAACAATCGCCCCAGATAGCTGGGAATGGCATGAGCTACAGTCGTTCCAAAATCGCGCATCAGCTTGATCTGGCGCGGGCTGTTTCCGGCGCCGGCTGGAATGCTAAGACAACCCAGCTTCTCGACGCCGTACTGGAAACCAAGGCCGCCGGTGAATAAACCGTAGCCGCAGATGTTCTGGAAGACATCGGTATCGCGTACTCCGGCCGTGAAAAGCGAGCGCGCCATCAGATTCGCCCAGCTGTTGAGATCGTGCCGGTTGTGATACACCGCAACCGGGTTACCGGTTGTTCCGCTTGAACTGTGCAAGCGGACAACGTCCTTCTTGTCGGTCGCCAGAAATCCCCACGGGAAGTCTCTGCGCAAATCTTCCTTGGCGGTGAAAGGCAGTTCACGAATCTGCTCGATCGACGTCATCCCGGATCTGATGAAGCGGCTGATTTCCGGCATTTGCCCATAGCACGGTGAGTTCCCGGCTTGGCGCAGCGTCTTGTTCAGCCGTTCAACCTGAAGATGCTCCAGGTCTTTCCGCTCGAGAAGTTCCAGTTCTTTTTCCCAATACATAGGTTCTTATTTAGAGTGATTGGTCGTGATCGGTGATGGATAGTCCATCGCGCGGCACAAAGTATCCTTGTCCTGTTCGCGTCAGTCAAATACTTGTTCCAGCAACGTGGTCAAGTTCGGTACTGATCAGCCGCCGCTGGGTTTTGCCGGTAAAAGCGGCTTAGTTGTGTGTAAAGCGCTGGATACTCTTCGCGCAGAGTTTCAGGCATTTCGAAGAAGGTTTCGCTCATGACGGCGAAGAATTCGCCGGGGCTTTCGGCGGCATAGGGATCAAGCAGAGTCTCTACACCGCGCTCTTCGGCTTCATCGACCCGTGCGCAAAAGTCCTCGTAGGCGGCGAGCAGCGTTTCTTCCCATTCCTTGCGCTTAAGCGCCGTCGGCAAGGGCGGAATGCCGTCGGCTTCGCCGCTGAGCATGTCGAGCTTGTGCGCGAATTCGTGGATGACGACGTTATAGCCTTCGCCAGCCATCTGTGCGTCGCGCCACGAAATGAGCAGGGGGCCGCCTTCCCAGGCTTCGCCCGAAGCGACGTCATCGTATTCGTGCACCACGCCAAATTCGTCCTCGACCGAACGCGGGATAATGAATTCGTCGGGATAGACGATGATGCCGACCCAGTCGCGATAGCTTTGCAACCCAAGATTGAGGATCGGCAGGCAGCCTTGCACGGCAATCGAGACGCACATGGCGTCGGTGAGCTCAAGGCCGCCGGCGCTGGTGAATTCTTTTTCGGCGAGAAAGTCTTCGCTCAGTTGGCGCAGGCGCGCATTTTCTTCATTGGAAAGCCGGTCGAGAAAGGGCAGCCCGGCCAGCGTTTCCTGCCACAGCGCTTCGGGCAGGGGTTTTGTACCCTGAGTTCCGCGCAGCCAGTTGAAGAGCTTGCCGATGGCCATGCGTTCAGTGCGGCTTGCGCGAAGTGGTCAGGAAAATACCGGAGAAAATCAGGGCAATGCCGATGAAGTGGTAGTGCTGCGGCACCTCGCCGAGAAAAATGGCCGACAGCGCCGTACCGAACACCGGCATCAGATGTATGAACAGGCTGGCTTTGCTGGCGCCGACTTCGCCGACGGCGCGGTTGTAAAAAACATAGCCGACAAAGCCGGGCAGGAGGCCGGTATAGGCAATGCCAGCCAGTGACGTGGCGTTAAGGTGGATCAACCTGCCTTGGGTGATTTCCCAGGCGTAGGCGGGCGCTAGAGCCAGCAGGCCAACGCTGGTGAAGGCGGCAAGCATGAGCATCGGGTGAACGCCCGCTGGCCGCCATTGCAGGCCGATGGTGTATAAGGCCCAGACAACGACGGCCGCCAGCATCCACAAATCACCGACGTTGAGCGATAGCGCTGCCAGGGTGGCAAGTTCGCCGCGTGCGACGATGCTGGTGACGCCGAGCAGTGAAATCAGGACACCGAGCCATTCGACACCGCTCAGGTGCTTTTCCAGGAAAGCCCAGGACAACGCAATGGTGGCAATCGGGATGAAGGAATTGAGCAGGACAGCGTTGGTCGCTGCGGTGTATTGCAGCGCGATGTAGGCCAGCGTGTTGTAACCGGCGACGCCGAGCAGCCCGAGGGCGACAACCGCGCGCCAGCCGCGCCTGAGTTGCGGCCATTGCGTGCGCAGGTGTGGCAACGCCAGTGGCAGAGTGAGCGCCAGCGCGATGGCCCAGCGCCAGAAAGCCAGCGAAAGCGGCGGCACGTCGTCGCGGATGGCGCGTCCGATGACCATGTTGCCGGACCAGAAAAGGGTGGTCAGCGTGAGCAGCAGATACGGATGGCGAAATTTGGCGAACATGCGGGCGAACTTGTCAGAGGGAGCGGTTTCAAAGAGGCATTATAGGGGGAACAGAACTTTAGCTCTTTCAACACAGAGAGCACAGAGAGAAAACCAAGTAAGCCCTTTTCCTACGTGCTCTCTGTGTTGAAAGAGGTGCAATCCAATAGCGGGAGTCACGCCGGTAACCGGCCCCATCCATCTGAAGGCTTATAATTACGTCATGGTATCCGTCGTTCACTCCGTTGCCGCCCAGAGCGACTTCGAACATTCCCTGCAAACCCTGAGCGAAACTCTTTCCGCTGATGAGGCGGGGCAGATTCGCCTCGCTGCCGAGTTTGCCCAATCCGTCTACGGAGATCACAAACTCGGAAGCGGCGAGGGCGTCTGGCATCACGCGCTGGGTATGGCACTCATCCTGGTCGGGCTGAAACTGGATGCCGATTGCCGTCTGGCGGCGCTACTCTTTGCCGTTCCGACTTACGATGAGTTGGGCATTACGCATATTGAGAAGCGCTTCGGCCAGGCCGCTGCGCAGCTGGTTGGCGGCATTTCGCGCCTCAACCGCATGCGCCCGATTACGCGTGGTTTCGTCGCCGACTCGGACGAAGGCGGCGCACATAATCCGATTGAGATGAAGGCGCAGATCGAGATCCTGCGCAAGATGCTGCTGGCGGTGGTTGAGGATATTCGCGTCGTGCTGCTGCGGCTGGCGTCGCGAACGCAGACCATGCGCCACTATGCCGTCGAGCCCGACGAACTGCGCGTGCAGGTGGCGCGCGAGACGCTGGAGCTGTACTCCCCGCTGGCCAACCGGCTCGGCGTGTGGGAATTGAAGTGGGAGCTTGAAGATCTCTCGTTCCGCTTCCTGCATCCGGATATTTACAAGAGGATTGCCAAACAACTCGATGAAAAACGCGCCGAGCGCGAGCAGTTCATCATTGATGCGGTTGATCGTCTGAAACATGAACTGGCGGAAGTCGGCATCGAGAATGCCGAAATCTACGGCCGACCAAAGCACATTTATAGCATCTGGAACAAGATGCGCAAAAAGGATGTGGATTTTTCCGAAGTCTACGATGTGCGCGCCCTGCGCGTCATTGTTGATGAGGTAAAGGACTGCTACACCATCCTCGGCATCGTGCACAACATCTGGTCACCGATCTCCAAGGAATTCGACGACTACATCTCGAACCCGAAGGGCAACAACTACCGTTCGCTGCATACGGCGGTGCATTGCCCGGACGGGCGTTCGCTCGAAGTGCAGATCCGTACCCGCGACATGCACAAGCATGCCGAACTGGGCGTCGCTGCGCACTGGCGCTACAAGGAAGGCAGCAAGCATTCGTCGGAAGGCAACTACGACGAGAAGATCGCCTGGCTGCGCCAGCTGATTTCATGGAAGAACGAAGTCTCCGGGTCGTCGGACTGGGTGAGGCACTACAAGGAAGCCGCACTCGACGAGACGATCTACGTCATGACGCCGCAAGGGCGCGTGGTCGACCTGCCGCGCGGTTCAACGCCGGTCGATTTCGCCTACCGCGTGCATACCGACCTCGGTCACCGTTGCCGTGGCGCCAAGGTCGATGGCGCGCTTGTCACGCTCAACACGCAGCTGGAAACCGGGCAAAAGGTCGAGATCGTCGTCGCCAAACAGGGTGGGCCGTCGCGCGACTGGCTCAACTCTTCGCTCGGCTATCTCTTTACCCACCGTGCGCGGGCCAAGGCGCGGCAGTGGTTTTCGACGCGTGCGCTTGAGGAGACGCTGGCCGAAGGGCGCGCCATCGTCAATCGCGAGTTGCAGCGCATGGGCGAAACCGGTACCAAGCTCGACGACTTGGCGGTCAAGCTGGGCTTTGCCAAGAGCGACGACCTGTTCATCGCCCTGGCGCGTGCCGAACTGAATCTGCGTCAGCTGCAGACGGCGGTGCGCGGCGCCGATGCGC
>JAIFNM010000246.1 GCA_020047725.1 Betaproteobacteria bacterium | reverse complement strand
TTGAAATCGGGCGTGCCCGTCGGCCGCTGATGGGCTTTGTCGCCGTGTTGTCGTGGTCGCGCCAGATCTTCCTGCGCTTCTATCTGGGCGCCCACATGGAGAACTTTCTGCGTGGCCATGTTGCCGCCTTCGAGGCATGGCAAGGGGTCCCGAGAATTGCGCTCTACGATAACCTTAAAAGTGCGGTCCTCGAACGCCAGGGCACGGTCATCCGTTTCAATCCGACGCTCCTCTCGCTGGCCGGCCATTACCGCTTCGAGCCGCGTCCCGTGGCGGTCGCCCGCGGCAACGAGTATGGTGTGGTCAAAAATATGTGCTGTTCGATAGCAATCTTGGCCAAGGCAGCGTCATTGCGGAAATCGAACAGCACATAATATTCGGCTACAAGGTGCGGAGGAATGCCATCAGTTCGGGCTGGTCGCGCCAATGCTTTTGCTCTCCCGCATCGATTTTCACTTCACATGCCGCCAGCGCCCGCGCTTTTGTTTCCAGATTGATCTCGGCGTAGACATTGGTTGTTGTCAGCGAAACGTGTCCAAGCAAGCCGCGTATCGTGTTGATGTCAATTCCGGCCTGGAGCATCAGCGAGGCAGTCGTATGGCGGATGACGTGCGGGTGGACATTCTTGCCAGCCATTGATGGCGCCATGGTGCAAGCGCGGGCAGCGCAGCGCTTGACCAGTGCATGGATGCCGGAGCGCGTCATAGTATGGCGGAAGCGGTTGAGGAACACTGGCTCGGAAGTGGTCCTTCCTTCGGTTTGCGAGCGCAACTCGTCGAGCGTGGATTGCCAGAGCGGGCAGCGGCGTTGTTTGTTCCCTTTGCCGGTAATGCTGACCGATCGCGTGTGCCAGTCGACGTCGCCGATCCTGAGCTGAGCGGCTTCGCTTGCGCGCGCGCCGGAGTTAAGCATGAACAATAGCAACGCATGTTCTCGGCGCCCTTGCGCAGTAGGCACGCCGGATGCGGCGAGGAGAGCATCCATTTCCGGTTTGCTGAGATAGCTGATCTGCGGTTGGCTGGTTCTCTTGATGGGAATCAAGTGGATCTGCGCCCACCAGTCGACGTATTCCGGTGCATGTTCGCCGATGAAACGGGCAAGTGCATGAATGCCGCCGAGCCGCTGGTTACGTGTGCTGACCGCGCAGTGCCGTTGTTCTTCCATGTGCGTCAGAAACAGGCGCACCATTTGCGGGGATAGATCGTCCACCGTCAGATGGTCGATCCGCTTGTCGACCTTGGCAGCCAGATAGGGCAGCAACAAGATGAGCATGTCGCGGTAGCTTTTCTGGGTATTGATAGCAAGGTTGCGTTCGGCCACTAGATGTTCGAGCAGGAATCGCCGGATCCAGGGACCCAGCATGGATGATTTATTCATGAAGATTCTCCAATGCGTAAGCTTCGAAACGCTTGCTCGCTTCGTTTAGCAGTTCGGGCGTCAGTGTAAGGTAGCGCTGGGTGGCTGCTAGATCGACGTGGCCAAGATAGGTGGAGAGTTGCGGCAATAACAGCTGCAAATCCGCGCCGCTGCGATACCAAGCGATCAGGCGGTGCACCGTTCCCGAATGACGAAGGTCATGTAATCTGGGCTGGCAGGCTGGGCCACCCTCGCGCTGGACATTTGCCAGGATGCGCTGCCGCTGAAACGCGCGTCGGACAGTCGATTGGTTTAATGGACGACCATCACGGAAGCAAAAAAACGGCGCGTTGGGTTCGTTGCCGAATGCCTGGTTTCGTTGCCTGGTATATCGTTGCAACGCACCGTTCAGATCTGCTCCAAGCGGGATCAGCCTCGACTTGTAGAATTTGCTCTCACGGATACACAGAACGGCGCCATCGAGGTCAACGTCTTGCATGGTCAGCCGTAAGGCTTCGCCATGCCGAAGGCACGCGCCGTACAAGATCAATATGAGTGCGCGCAAAACATATCCTTCCAGCATGACGCGGGAATTGCAGGCTGCTGGCGCGACGTCGAGCAGGCGCTTCAGTTCTTCCTTCGAATAAATGTAAGGCGTTTGAGGCGGCGGCAATTTTGGACAGTAGCGAGGAAGCGGAGAAGCCGTGGTATGCCCACGCGAGAGGGCAAAGCGAAACAGACAGTCAAGTACCGACTTTCTTTTACTCCAATGGTTGGTCAGCGGCCTATTGCCAGTCAGGAAGTCCTGCACTTGTTCAACAGTGACGGATATCACGTCAATGTCGCCATCAAGGCGCCGGCAGAATGAGGCAAGCGTTGCCGCCTCAGCATCAAAGCGCATGCCCAGCGCTCGTTTGTGGCTCACGTATTGGGCAACAAGTTCGGTGAGTTTCATAGCAGACTCCCCAAATCGATTTCGGCCACCCGCCGCAGCCCTGTCAGATCAACCTTCGCATAGATTCTTGTTGATGAAGCGCTGCGATGACCGAGATGATCACCGATTTCCTTCAGGACAAAACCCGCATCGAGCAAATGCCGGGCGTTGGCGTGCCTTAAGCAATGGGCGCCACGCCGCGGGACGTCAATGCCAAGCATCGCGAGATGCGAGCGGACAATGCCGCTCACGCGTGAGGGTGACAGTGGACGGATCGGCGCTTCGACCGAGAGGAACAGTTCGCGATGGGCGCTTCGCGGACGCGCTTCCTTTAGGTAGCGCAGGATAGCGGTTCCGACGCTTGCCACCAGCGGATATTGCTGGGTGCAACGTTGCTTTGGCCGCGTGACATGAAGGATCTCGCCGCGCCAGTCCATATCCTCCAGACGGAGCCGCGCCACCTCGCCGCGCCGCAGTCCGTAGACAGCCAACAGCAGGACCAACGCACGGTCACGCAGATCAATCGTGCTGTCGCCGGCAAAACTGGTGATAAGTCTTTGCACGTCCTCCCAGTTCGGCCCGAGCGGCAAGCCTTCCTCTCTAAACACGATCGGCGCTTCAATGCCGACGGAAACGTTGGTAGCCCAGCCTTGTCCTTCGGCGTACCGGAAGAAATTGCGAAGCGTGCTCGCAAGTGCGTGCAGCGATGTTCTGGCCCAGCCGTGCTTGCCCTGGTACGCCAAATATGCATCGATATCGTGGATGGTGACGGCATCGAGCGTCGTGTCGGGATGCCAGGCCGTCGACAGAAAGTTGACGATCTCGCCGCAGCAGTTTGAAATCGTGACGGGCGAAAGCCCCCGCTGATCACGCATGTAATTGGCATAGCTTTCAATATGGCGGGTAAACGGCTTCTGCTTGGGTTGATGATCCTTCAGCAGTCCCAGGAAGCGCAACCAGGCCGTGGCGATATGGATGAACAGCCGGCGCGAGCTCTGGGAATCGTTCGTTCGTCCGCTTCGAGTGAGCCGAACCCGATGGTCGACCGCAAAAGCGATTTCCTCGTGCGTTATTGGCCCCGGTCGGGACAAATCCATGCTCTTAGAAAGAACCAGCAGGATCCAGGCGATCTTCCGGATCGATATGGGCGGATAACCCTGTTCCTGACAATGCAAGAGGAAGCGCTTCCTCGATTCCAGGCAGGGAGCCAAATTGTGGGCTGCAAGAACATGCGGCTGCGTAAAGAGAGTCTCGAACATGATATTCCCCTGTTGATGATCGGTGGAATACCAGTATTGGCCGAAAATTATGTCCTGGAAAAATATCAAATCGAGAGGTAACGCAGGGCAATTGAGATCCACCGCGACATATTTTTGACCACACCATACTCGTTGTTATGGGCTCAAGCCCATAACAACGAGAAAGGCCGGGTGGAGCGTGCCATCCGTTATATCCGCGACGCCTTCTTCGCCGGTCGCGAGTTCACGTCGCTGGACGATCTGAATGCCCAGGCCGACGCCTGGGTCAGCGGGCCGGCCGGTGATCGTCGCTGCCGGGAGGATGAGACACTGACCGTCAGCGCGGCCTTCGCCCAGGAACGCGATCGTCTGCTGGTCCTGCCCGCCGACGGCTTTCCGGCCGACGAGATCAAGGCGGTAGCGGCCGGCAAGACGCCGTATGTGCGCTTCGACCTGAACGATTACTCGATTCCGCACGGCTGTGTTCAGCGTACGCTGACCGTCGCCGCCAGTCCGGATCAGGTGCGCATCCTCGACGGCCAGACGCTGATCGCCACGCACCGGCGCTCCTATGACCGCCGGCAACAGATCGAAATCCCCGCGCACATCGCTACCTTGGTTGAACATAAACATCAGGCCAGCGCGCATCGCGGCACCGATCATCTGATCCAAGCGGTACCGACGAGCCGTGATCTCCTGACCCAAGCCGTCGAACGCGGCGAGCCGCTGGGGCGGACGGTCAACACGCTGACTGACCTCCTGGCGCAGTACGGCGTGGCCGAGTTAACGGCGGCGATTGCAGACGCCCTAAAGCGTGGCGTGCCGCATCCGAATGCGGTTCGCCTGGTGCTGGAACGACGGCGGAAAGCCCTGGCTGAACCGCCGCCGCTGGCCATCAATCTGCCCGAACACGTCAAGCGCCGGGACGTTCCCGTGCGCCCCCATCGCCTCGATGGCTACGATCAATTGATGGAGAACACCGATGACGACGAGTGATGCCCGCAAACGGGCGACGGCCTTGCAACTGCACGGCGTGTTGGCCCATTGGGCTGAATGCGCCAACCAGCCCTGGCTTGATCCGTTGTTGTCCTGGGAAGAAACCGAACGGGCTCGCCGTTCGCTGGAACGGCGCTTGCGCTGCGCCCATATCGGCCGCTTCAAGCCACTGGCGGATTTCGATTGGTCCTGGCCGCAGCAGTGCGACCAGCGTGCGATCGCGGAGCTGATGACGCTCGACTTCATGGACTCGGCGACCAATGCCATCCTGATCGGCGCCAGCGGCCTGGGCAAGACGATGATTGCCCAGAACATCGCCCATCAGGCCGTCTTGCAGGGGCATACCGTGGTGTTCGCCACGGCCGGGCAATTACTCGGCGAACTGGCTGGTTTGGACAGCGATTCGGCGCTGCGTTATCGCTTACGTCGCTATGCGGCGCCGGATTTGTTGCTGATTGACGAGGTTGGCTATCTCTCGTATTCGAACCGCCACGCCGACTTGCTCTTCGAATTGATCAATCGGCGTCACGAGAAAAAAAGCACACTGATTACAACCAACAAGTCGTTCTCGGAATGGTCGGAGGTGTTTCCCAATGCCAGTT
>JAIFNM010000095.1 GCA_020047725.1 Betaproteobacteria bacterium | reverse complement strand
CATGCCGGGATGAGTCCGGGGCTGTTTAGGAAGAATCGAGGGCAGGCTCCAGAAACTAATCTGGAGGTGCATGAGAAGCGAGGCGGCAAGATATATACAGGCCTGTTGCTCGGGTAGGGCGGGCACCTTTATGCAAGTGGCTATAGACCGGTATCTGTTGAGCTTCAAGTCGTTCGCTCATTTCAAGTATTCGGAGCTGCGATGGCCGCTTTTTGCCGGGAGTTCCCGCTGACATGCTAAGCCCGAAGGCAGTTGACGCTTGTACACCCACCCTTTCGGATGCGAATCCTGAGCCAACGTCGTGAACGACCGCTTTCGATCCGCTCTACCGAGTGGTGAACGACTGCTCCCATTTCTCTCGAACGTCGGGGTTGGTCGGATACGGCTGTAGCCTGAAGTGGCAAGCGGTCTCTCGGACAGAATTTCAGGGCTACGACCGGTGACTAACTCGTTGCGGCCATTGGTGTCTGAGAAGCTCAAAGACCGCGGTTTAGGTTTGTTCGACGCCTGCCGTCCCGCTGTGCCGTCGCTTGCGCGGAAGCGCTGGCAGGCAGGCGTTGGACAAAGCGCCAGGGAGGAAACCGCGGGATGCTGCACTGCGGTCAGAGAGAGCGACGATCTATGGGGATTGGGGCGGCGCGTAATCGCCGCAAGGCGGTGAATGGCGTGGTTGAGCGTCCGGAATCAACGTGGCATTCAGCACGCGATACGCGGCAAGGAGCAAATGATCTGCGTCGTCGCGGCAGTGAGGTAATGCGATCCATGAGTTTTGAGGGGCAGCACAAGCCGTCCCCTCTCGGCAGAGCAACGGCGTAAGCCGACAGACGTGTAGAAGATTGAGACATCGGCGCGGTCACGGAGCGCCTCGCAATCGGGGTGGTGCGCGGATACACGGACTACGGGCAAAGACGTCGATTACGATCATTGCGCCACCGCAGCACGGGCAAACGAAGGTTGGTGGCACGACGCGAGTTGGCTCGGGCTCATCAACTGGCGTGGTCTCGCTGGCGGGGTGGACGGCAAGCAGCTTTCGAATGCGTGCCAGGTTCTCACGACGCCCGGCATTGGCCAACAGCCCGTAGTGACGAATGCGGTGAAACCCACTGGGCAGGACATGCAGTAGAAACCGGCGCATGAACTCTTCGGGCGCGAGCGTCATCGTCTTGTGACGCGTTCGCCCCTTGGCGCGGTAGTCCTTCCAACGAAACGTCACGCCGCGCTCGTCGAACGCCACTAGCCGACGGTTCGAGATCGCTACCCGGTGGGTGTAACGCGACAGGTAGGCCAGGACCGCCTTGGGTCCTGCGAATGGGCGCTTCGCATAGACGACCCACTCACTGGTCCTTAGCGGTACCAGCCAGCGTGCGAAAGCGTTGGCATCACTCAAACCGACAAACTCACCGAAGAACCTGAGCTGACCCGCCTCGTGGGCTCTCGTCAGTTCCTCCAGAAAGCGCCGTCGGAACAATCGCGAGAGCACGCGAACTGGGAGGAAGAACCCTGGCCGACAGCCGATCCACCGTTCGCCGTCCGGCGACAGCCCACCGCCGGGGACGATGCCATGCACGTGCGGATGGTGTGTCAGTGCCGACCCCCAGGTGTGCAGTACCAGGGTCAGACCGATCTGCGCGCCAAGATGCCTGGGATCGGCGGCAATCGTCGCCAACGTCTCGGCCGCGACCTCGAACAGAAGACGATAGATCACCGCCTTGTTGGTATAGGCGATGGCGCTGATCGGTGCCGGCAAGGTGAAGACGACGTGGTAATACGCTACAGGCAAGAGATCGGCCTGCCGGGCCTCCAGCCAGCGTTGTGCGGCCTTCGCCTGGCACTTCGGGCAATGTCGGTTGCGACAGGAGTTGTAGCTAATTTCCTGATGGTCGCAGGCACCGCAACGCAACAGATGCCCACCCAGCGCCGCGGTACGGCACTGTTCGATGGCCGACATGACCTTGAGTTGTGAAACGCTCAAATGGCCGTGCTGTGCTTCACGCCAGGCAGCTCCGCGGGCACGGAAGATGTCGGCGACTTCCAGGGCGAGACGCCCCATGACACGCCTACGCCGGTGGCAAGCCGTCCAGTGGGCTGATCACCTGACGCAGAAGGTCGGTCGCGACTTGCGTATAGATCACCGTGGTATCCAGCCGCCGGTGCCCAAGCAGAACCTGGATGAGGCGGATGTCAACCTTCTGTTCAAGCAGATGCGTGGCAAAGCTGTGACGCAGCGTGTGCATCGAGACGCGCTTGTCGATTCCCGCGGCGTCGGCCGCCGCATGAATGGCCCGGTTGAGTTGGCGGGTACTGATGGGATCAAGCGAATTGAGTCCGGGAAACAGCCAGCCGCCCTCCAGCATCTTCCCCTGTACCCGGCCGACTCGCCACCAGACGCGCAGGCGTTCGAGGAGAATGGGTGAGAGCATGGCGTAGCGGTCTTTGCGGCCTTTACCCTGTTCGACGCGCACGGTCATGCGGTCGCTGTCGATATCGCCGACCTTGAGCATCGACACTTCGCTGGCTCGCAATCCAGTACCGTAGGCCAGCGAAAGCGCCGTTTGGTGCTTCAGGCTTCCGCACGCGGCAATCAGTCGCCCGACTTCCTCGCGGCTGAGGACGACCGGAAGCCGGTGCGGGACTCGGACAGGCTGCATCCGGGCCATCAGATCGCCGCGGTCGAGCGTTATGTCGAAGAAGAACTTCAGCCCGCTGATCGCTGCATTGAGCGAGATCGGCGAGGTGCCGGCATCGACAAGATGCAACTGGTAGTTGCGCAAGTCTTCAACGGTGGCGCTATCCGGCGAGCGGCTCAGGTACTTCGTG
Organism: Betaproteobacteria bacterium; assembly: GCA_020047725.1. Classification (GTDB taxonomy): domain Bacteria; phylum Pseudomonadota; class Gammaproteobacteria; order Burkholderiales; family Rhodocyclaceae; genus Propionivibrio. The sequence goes on along the minus strand of JAIFNM010000095.1, from coordinate 2,799 downwards.
AAGTTACGTACGGCTCGGATATAGTTGCTTTGCGTCTTGGGGCTGAACTGACGTATCCGCATGTCGTCGATCATGCGTTGCCGCAACGGGCTGATGCCAGAGGTCGGTGTGTCCATGGCTTGCTCCTGTCAAAGAAGAGGCGGATTGCCTCGTCTTCAACATAGGAAACAAAACCCCGGTAGTAGGTATCCTCGGAAATTGATCGGAGAGCCAATACCGCGCGAGCGGTTTAGTGTACGCCCACGAGGGCGTGCCATTTGCAGGGTGCAAGTCCCTGTCGGAGTTGGCCACAATTCCGTAGTTGAAGGTAACTGCGTCGTCGCGAGGCGGGGTGGGGAGTAACCGGAAGCGAACTGTTGTTCCGTAGGATGACGAACCTGTTTCGGCGGGGTATTGCGGCGAGCCTGCACTAAAGTGGTGAAGCCTGGAAACAATGCAGCACGCTGGTGTGGCGGATAAAGCGATGTTGCGGCGTATCACGTGGTTGAGGACGGAACGACAGGAAAGTGGCACGTAGCAAGTGGGGAGACCTGTCGGCGAGGTGAACGCGGGCAGGAGTCAGAGTCCCAATAGTACCGCTCACGGAGAAAGTGTCTGGACCGTGGAGACCTGCGTCAGAGCAAAAGGCGCACTAGGGAAGTGGGGCAGGAAGGTTGATAGCCGAAGACTGGAAAGGAACAGAGATGGAAATCGAAGCATCGTCAGTGTCGGAAACGACTAGACGTGATGCAAGCGTGCCGGGACGCTGCGTGCAGCGGAAATTCACGCCAGCTCCAATCTGGTCAAGCGCTATGTTGGCAGCTCTACAAACCGGAGTGAAGGGTGGCAAATGGCATAGTTTAATCGACAAGGTATCGCGTCTTGAAACGTTAAAGATGGGATGGGTGCAGGTCGAAAGAAACGCTGGAGCGGCAGGGGTGGATCGTATGAGTGTGACACGATTTGCACAGGCAAAAGATCGCTACCTGGCCGAACTGGCGCGAGGATTGCGCGACGGAAGTTATTGTCCGCAACCGGTACGACGCGTCTATATCCCCAAAGGAAAAGGGCAGCGCCCGCTCGGGATACCTGCTGTGAAGGACCGCGTCGTACAGGCGGCCCTGAAATTGGTGATCGAGCCGATCTTTGAGCATGAATTTGCGCCGCGAAGTTATGGTTTCCGGCCGGGTTTGGGCTGCAAAGATGCGTTGCGTGAAGTGGACCAGTATTTGAAAGCGGGCTACTTCTGGGTGGTGGATGCGGATCTGCAAAGCTACTTTGATACGATACCGCATGCTCCTCTTCTCGCGAAAGTGGGGAGGCGAATTGCGGATGGTCAGGTGCTGGGACTCGTCCAACGGTTTCTCAAGCAGGACATCATGGAAGACCTGAAGCGGTGGACGCCGACCTCAGGTAGTCCGCAAGGAGCGGTGGTTAGCCCCTTGCTCGCCAATATTTACCTTCACGAACTTGACGTGGAAATGCGTCAGGCCGGGTTGGTCATGGTGCGCTACGCGGATGATGCCGTGGTGTTATGTCGCAGTCGGGAGGAAGCGGAGGCTGCGCTGGCTCGAATGCGAATTTGGGTGGCCGCGAACGGCTTGACATTACATCCCGACAAAACCCACATTGGGGACTGCCGGGTGGACGGGCAAGGGTTCGAGTTTCTGGGCTATCGGTTTGAAGCAGGGCAGCGTTGGGTACGTAAGAAAAGTTTGATGTCATTGCGGGATAAAATCCGCACTATGACGAAGCGCACCGTGGGTCACTCCATTGAGTGTGTGATTGCGTCGCTCAACCCCACTCTGAAAGGCTGGTATGGCTACTTCAAACATGCCCACCATTTCATCTTCTCGTCAATCGACGGCTTTGTTCGTCGCCGATTGCGAGCGTTACTGCGCCGGCAGAAGCACCGACCCGGTCAAGGACGATGCCTGAACGATCATAAACAATGGCCGAATGCCTTCTTCGCCGCTCTTGGACTGTTCATGATGCTCGAGGTCCATCGATTGGCGCGCCAATCCCGATGAGGAAACAACCGACTGGAGAGCCCGTCGCGGGAGAACTGCACACCGGGTTCGGAGGGAGGGGATGGCAAGCGCCGTTCCCTACCCCTATCCAGGCCGAGGTCCAGACCGACATGCCAAAATCTTGCACGACAGGTTTCGGATCCGTTTCCTGTCGTTGACATCCCAAACCTGACCAGCGGCAACTCGGCCTCTACGGTCGTTGGGGTTATAAGCCACGAAAGGCCGCAACCAGTGGGCCAACGTCGTAGCCCTGAACTTTATCATTTGATATGACCTGCAAGAATGCCGATGAAGGGCACACAATACAGATGAAATTTGGCGAAATAGAAAGTAGTTTTTCGCGGTAGTGCGACCCTACCGAGTCCGGGCGCCTTTCACGAACGCTATTGAGGCACGAAACAATTCGACATCTTGCGCGTAGTCTGCTGCGTCGGCCCGATCAATCTGAATCCACTCCCTCGAACTTGACATCCCGCCGGGTTGAAATGGTACGACATCGCTTCTTGAGAATTGCAACTCGGTCGCGGAGGGGGCAGGCACACGTAGTCCAACGCCGCTTCCACTTATACAGGCGAACATCTTGTCGTTGACGAAGTAAGCGTCAAGGTCGTTAATTTTCTTAGCGATTACACCAGGAAAATTTAACAGAACAGCGTCGATTTGCGCCTTGCGGCTGCTTTGTTGGTTACGGGTATTCAAGAATGCTCCATTGAGGGTGCCATGCCGAAGATGATTCAATCAAATAGCGGAATACGCTGTAGCAACCAGGATTGCAAAAGACTCCTGTCAA
>JAIFNM010000003.1 GCA_020047725.1 Betaproteobacteria bacterium | reverse complement strand
CCGGGCTCGACTGTCTTGTCGGTTATACTGACTTCCGACACTTTAATCTTCACTCCTATCAGAATCGATGGATCATCAGCCGCCACCGTTTTTCAAACGCGGACCGGCGCCTCTGGCCCGGCTGTCGTTCTACGCGACGCTTTCGCTGGCGCTGATTTTCTTCGACTCGCGTTTTCAGACTCTGGAACTACTCCGCCAAGGAGTTTCGCTATTTACTCACCCGGCGCAACAGGCGGCGCACGCGCCGGTTGATTTTATCCAGAATGCCGGCAGCTATTTCTCCAGCATCTCCCGTTTCCAGGATGAAAACAATCGTCTGAGACGCTCGCAGCTGGATGGTGCTGACGAATTGCTGCGGACGCGCCAGCTAGAGGCCGAAAATGATCGCCTGCGCAAATTGCTTGAGCTCAAGGGACGGCAAAAAGCCAACGGTCGGGTTACCCAGGTGCTATACGCGGCACGCGACCCCTTCTCGCGCCGCGTCATCGTCGACAAGGGGCAGCAGGACAAGATTGTCGCCGGCCAACCCGTGGTTGACGATGCCGGTGTCGTTGGCCAGGTAACACGCGTCTTCCCCTTTGTTTCAGAAATCACGCTGATTACCGACAAGGATCAGGCGGTCCCCGTGCAGATTGTGCGCAATGGCTTGCGTTCCGTCGTTTTTGGCCTGGGTAACGGCCAGCTTGAACTGCGCTTTATGCCGGCCAACGCCGACGTGCAAAACGGCGACATGCTGGTGACATCCGGGCTGGACGGAATCTTCCTGGGCGGACTTCCAGTCGCAAAAGTCGTTCATATCGAGCGCGATACGTCGTATTCCTTTGCCCGCATCTACTGCGCACCGGTTGCCGGCGTTGAAAACTTCGGCGAAGTGCTGGTACTTGATCCGCGCGAAACAACTCCGCTGCCGGCGCAACTGACGAAAGACGCAGAGTCCGGGGCCAAGACGCCGACCAAGCTTGGGGCGAAGAACAAACGCCTGAAACGGGACTAGGGAATAGAGAAAGCGTCGATGCAGCCCACATTTTCCTCCTCACGCATCCTGCAACCAGTTCGGCCCTGGTTCATCCTGCTCAGCCTGCTCGTCGCCCTGCTGCTCAATTTCACCCCTACCGCCGCCTGGCCCTGGATGCCGGACTGGGTAGCGCTGGTACTGGTCTTCTGGAGCATCCGCGAGCCACGCCGCGCCGGCATGGGCTCCGGCTTCATTCTTGGACTATGCATGGACGTCGCCGACGCCAGCCTGATGGGCCAACATGCGCTGGCGTATGTACTGGTCGCCTACTTCGCCGCTTCGCTGTCGCGCAGGATCCTCTGGTTTCCGCTTGGACAGCAGGCGCTGCACGCCCTGCCCCTGCTATTACTGGTACAGCTTGTCCAACTCGGGGTGCGTGCCATGCCCGGTTTCACCTTTCCCGGATGGAGTTACTTCATTGGACCGTTTGTCGGCATGCTGCTGTGGATTCCGCTAACCTTCGTTCTGCTCCTGCCGCAGTATCAACCTATCGACCGCGACGCCAACCGGCCGATTTGAGGAAATGAGCCTTGCGCATCCGCTACACAGCACCGAGCACACAGGACAACGAACTTGATCGCTTCCGTTCCCGCGTCATGGTTGCGGCTGGCGCTGTGGTGTTGGCCTTTGCGCTTCTGATCGGGCGTTTTGTCTTCCTGCAAATCATTCAGCACGACTACTACATCACCCGCGCCGAAGACAATCGCATCTCGCTGGTGCCGATCGCGCCGAATCGTGGCGTTATCCTTGACCGGAATGGTACGGTCATGGCGCGGAACTACTCGGCCTTCACCCTCGAAATCACGCCGTCAAAGGTCGAAAATCTTGATGTCACGATTGAAAATCTTGGCAAGCTCGTCGAGATTTTGCCCAAGGACCGGCGCCGCTTCCGCAAACTGCTCGAAGAAAGCAAGTCGTTTGAAAGCCTGCCCATCCGAACCCGGCTGAATGACGAGGAAGTCGCCCGTTTCGCGGCGAATCGTTACCTTTTCCCCGGTGTTGAAGTCAAGGCGCGTCTGTTCCGTCAATACCCGCTCGGCGCGGTCGCCTCGCACGCCCTGGGTTATATCAATCGCATCAACAAGACAGATGTCGATACCATCGAACAGAACGAGCAGCTAGCCAACTACAAGGGCACCGATCACATCGGCAAAACCGGACTGGAGCAGAAATACGAGTTTCAGTTGCATGGCGAAACCGGCTATGAAGAAGTCGAAACCGATTCTGGCGGACACGCGATTCGCAGCCTTTCGCGCACGGCACCAGTCTCTGGCAATGACTTGACACTGACGCTCGACGCCAAGCTGCAGGAAATAACGGAAAAAGCCTTCGGTGACCGGCGCGGCGCCCTGGTCGCCATCGAACCATCGACCGGTGGCATTCTCGCTCTGGTTTCGACGCCGAGCTTCGACCCGAATCTTTTTGTCGATGGCATCCGTACTGAAGACTGGGACCTGCTCAACAATTCGCCGGACCGACCGATGGTCAACCGGGCGCTGAATGGTGCCTACCCACCGGGCTCGACATTCAAACCCTTCATGGCGCTGGCCGCCCTTGAGCTGGGCAAACGCACGCCACAGCAAACGATTTCCGACCCCGGCTCCTTTACCTTGGGCGGTCATGTCTTTCGTGACGACAAGAAAGGGGGGCATGGCCTTGTCGACATGTACAAATCAATCGTCCAGTCGTGCGATACCTACTACTACATGCTGGCCAACGACATGGGCATCGACAACATCTCCCGCTTCATGGGACCGCTGGGTCTGGGCAGCAAAACGGGAGTCGATATCGAAGGCGAATCCGAAGGCGTACTGCCTTCACAGGAATGGAAGAAGCGCCGTTTCAAGCGCCCGGAGCAGCAGAAGTGGTTTGCCGGCGAAACCATTTCGATCGGCATTGGGCAGGGTTATAACGCCTACACACCGATTCAGCTGGCTCAGGCAATGGCTGCCTTGGCCAATAACGGCGTGCTTTTCCGACCACACCTCGTGAGACACATCACGAACAGCAAGACTGGCGAAAAAACGCTGGTCGAGCCGGAGCCCTTGCGCCGGCTCCCATGGAAACAGCAGAACATTGATACTATCAAGAATGCAATGATCGGCGTCAACAAGGAAGGGACGGGAGCCCGCGCGTTTGCCGGCGCCGAGTACGTCTCGGGCGGGAAAACGGGAACTGCGCAGGTGTTCAGCTTGAAGGGGGCGGACTACAAAGCCGGGAAACTCAAGCAGGAATTGCGCGATCACGCCCTCTTCATTGCCTTTGCACCGGCGGAAAACCCCAAAATCGCCCTGGCCGTTCTGGTTGAAAACGGCGGCTTTGGTGCTCAATCCGCTGCGCCGATCGCGCGCATGGTGATCGACTACTACCTGCTGGGCAAATTGCCCAAGGGCCCGGCAGAGGAAGTAGACACCCCGGATGAGGAGGACTGACGCATGTTCCAGGAACTACTGCAGCGCTTCCGCGTCCGTCTGGTCGGGCATATCGATGGCCCCTTGCTGGTGATCGCGCTGGCCATCATGGCGTTCGGTCTGGCCACCATTCATAGCGCCACGTACGACGCCAACAACCGGGTCTTCAGTCAGGTGGTCAACATGCTGATCGGCCTGACCGTCATGTGGGGGGTTGCCCAGCTCCCACCGCAAAAGCTGATGCGCTTCGCCATCCCGCTTTACGTTATCGGCGTGATTCTGCTGGTTATGGTTTTCCTGTTTGGTGTCAAGATCAATGGCGCACGTCGTTGGCTGTCACTCGGCTTTACCCGGATCCAGCCATCCGAAATTCTCAAGATTGCCATGCCGCTGATGCTGGCCTGGTATTTCCACAAGTACGAAACCGTTCTCAAATTCCGTCATTACGCCATCGCCGGACTGCTGCTGATCGTACCCTTCGCCCTGATCGCCAAACAGCCCGACCTGGGCACAGCGATTCTGGTCGGCGCGGCAGGCTTCTATGTCATCTTCTTTGCCGGGCTGCCCTGGAAGGTAATCTTCGGCATGATCGCTGCGGGCGCCACGGCGGCGCCCTTTGTCTGGACCATGCTGCACGGCTACCAGCGCAAGCGAATACTTACCTTGATCGATCCGACAACCGATCCGCTAGGGTCGGGTTATCACATCATCCAATCGACGATTGCCATCGGCTCCGGAGGCTCATTCGGCAAGGGCTGGCTCGAAGGAACGCAAACTCACCTCGAATTCATCCCGGAACGGCACACTGACTTCATCTTTGCCGTGTTCTCGGAAGAACGTGGCTTGCTCGGTAACAGCATTCTGGTTTTCCTCTACCTGATGCTGATCGCCCGCGGGCTGATGATCACAAGCAATGCATCGACGCTTTTTGCGCGCGTTCTGGGCGGCTCGATCACGCTCAGTTTCTTCACCTACGCCTTCGTCAACATGGGCATGGTCAGCGGCATTCTGCCGGTGGTGGGTGTCCCACTGCCCTTCATGAGCTATGGTGGAACGGCCCTGGTGACTCTGTTTCTTGGTCTGGGTATTCTCATGAGCATCCACTCGCACCGGATGCTGGTCAAGCAGTAAGGAGTGAAGAGTGAAGGGTGAGAAGTGGGACTTTCGGCTGGCGTCGCTGTCCATGTTGCTTGTTCTGGGGGCCTGCAGCGGGAAACCGCCTCGCCCATCGGCCGACACGCCATCGCCGATGACCACCGTGACCGAGCCGGCAAGCACACCTCCCGGCACACAAACGAAGTCGACGCCCAAAATAACCGTGATACAGAAACGCGGCGGCGCCTACTACAAGGATGACGGACCCGGCGACGAAATTCCAGATAATCTGGACGAGATCCCTGACGCCCAGCCGCGTAGCGAACCCCTGCACCGCTTCGCCAATAACCCTTACGTTGTCCTCGGCAAATCGTATGTGCCGGCGACTCAGTTCAAGCCATACAAGCAGCGCGGCATCGCCAGCTGGTACGGAAAGAAGTTCCACGGGCAGAAAACCTCGATCGGCGAACCCTACGACATGTTCTCGATGACTGCCGCGCACCCGACTCTTGCGATTCCCTCCTATGCACGGGTGACCAGTCTGAGCAGCGGAAAATCCGTCGTCGTGCGCGTCACCGACCGTGGGCCCTTTCACGCCGACCGGATCATCGATCT
>JAIFNM010000139.1 GCA_020047725.1 Betaproteobacteria bacterium | reverse complement strand
CCATGCGGCAGGACTACCGCGTGATCTGCCCGGATGTAGTCGGTCGCGGGCGCAGTGACTGGCTGAGCGATCCGGCGGGTTATGACGTCGCGCAGTACGTGGCCGACATGATGATACTGATCGCCCGGCTTGATGTGCAGTCCGTGCACTGGCTCGGCACCTCGATGGGCGGTCTGATCGGTATGGCATTGGCCAGCCTCGACAAGACGCCAGTCACGCGCCTGCTGTTGAACGACGTGGGGCCGGTGATTTCAGCCGAGTCGATCCGGCGTATTGGCGACTACATCGGTCGCGCGCCGACGTTCGATACCTTCGCCGAGGCCGAGAAATACATCCGGCTGGTCAGCGCACCCTTTGGGTCCTTGAGCGATGCACAATGGCGAAGCCTGACCGAATCCAACCTGCGGCCGTGTGCTGATGGGCGCTTCGAAATGTGCTACGACCCGGCCATCGCCGAGTCATTCCGCCGCGCGACATCGGCCGGTGAAATCGACCTGTGGCCGATCTACGAGCGCATCAAGTGCCCCACACTCGTCGTGCGCGGCGAACGTTCCGACCTGCTGACGTCGGAAACGGTGCACGCCATGAGTGTATGTGGCCCACGGGCAACGATTGTCGAAGTCCCCGGCGTTGGCCATGCCCCGATGTTCATGGACAAAGCGCAAATCGCCATCGTGCAGGATTTCTTCACGATTTGAACGGCGCTTATTCGTCAGCTTCCCAGCGGAAAAGCAGATCGGCGTTGGCCTTGTTGGCCGAAATCACGCGCGCATTGGGTTCATCGGTGTTCATGACCCATGCCAATGCTTCCTCCTTGCTGCGACCGAATTTTTCATGGCGGCTGGTCAGGCGCTTGATGCGAAGCGCGTCGTCGACGTCGACGTACCAGATTTCATCGAGCAAGGCCGGAACCCTGGCCCAGTGACCTTCATCCAGCAGCAGGTAATTCCCTTCCGTGATGATCAGTCCAGTCTGCGGAAAGACGGGAATGGCCCCAGCGATGGGCTCTTCGATCTCCCGGCGGAATTCGGGCGCGTAGACGATTTCGTCTTCGCGCTGCGTGCGCAGCCGTTTCAGAAGGTCCACGTAACCGGCGCTGTCGAAGGTGTCGGGCGCGCCTTTGCGATGGGCGCGGCCAAGTCGTTTGAGCTCGACGTTGGCGAGGTGGAAACCGTCCATCGGAACCACCTGGGACGTCTCTGCAAACGACGCCTGCAAGGCTTCCGCGACGGTTGATTTCCCCGCGCCAGGGGCCCCGACCAGGCCGATCATGACGCGTTCTCCTTTGCCGATCAGCTCCCGCAGGCGCTTGAGATAGGATTCGGGAACGGTGGGTGATTTCGATTTGGTGTGCATTTTTTTCTCCTTTCCCGGCATTTTATAGGCTCGCACGCCGGTGCGATACAATCCACCCCCTGTCAAGCCTCGGGAACACCGTTTTGAACTCCCATCCGTACTTCTCCAACCGCAAGGTGGTGTTCCTGCTGGCGTCCTTCTGCTGCTTGTTGTGGGGCAGCGCCTACCCGGCCGTCAAGAACGGCTACCTGCTGTTTTCGATCGCGGCGGACGACATTCCCTCCAAGATGGTTTTTGCCGGTTATCGTTTCGTACTGGCCGGGTTGCTGTTGCTGGTCGTGGCATTGGTCACCCGACGCGAGGTCTTCAATCTCAGCTGGAAGAACTTGCGCCAGATCACCCTGCTGGGTCTGACGCAAACGTCGATCCAATACATTTTTTTCTACGTCGGGCTGGCCTACACCACCGGGGTGAAGGGCTCGATCATGAACGCCACCGGCACCTTTTTCAGTGTCCTTCTGGCGCATTTCATCTACCACAATGATCGGTTGAGCCTGAACAAGGTACTCGGCTGTCTGATTGGTTTTGCCGGGGTGATGGTCGTCAATTTCAACCGGGATTTGCTGGATTTCCACTTCACCCTGCTGGGTGAGGGCTTTGTGGTCATCGCCGCGTTCATCCTTTCGGCGGCCACGATCTACGGCAAGAAGATTTCGCAGAACATGGATTCGATCACCCTGACCGGGTATCAACTGACCATCGGCGGCGGGGCCCTGATTCTGGCGGGTTACCTCACCAGCGGTACGCTGACCGGCTTTACCGTGAAATCCTCCGCGCTGCTTTTCTACCTCGTCCTGCTGTCGTCGGCGGCGTTTGGTCTGTGGACCATCCTGCTCAAATACAACCGCGTCGGGATGGTGACCATCTTCAACTTCCTGATACCGATCTTCGGCGCCATTCTTTCGGCCATTTTTCTTGGCGAAAGCATCCTGGAATGGAAAAACGTTGTCGCACTGGTACTGGTGTGCTCTGGCATCTGGTTGGTGACCAAGGAAAGTAGCGCCGCCTAGCCTGTAAACTTGGCAAGGAAGCTTTCCGGCACAGGGGCTGTTTTACGCGTCGCGTAGTCAAAGAAAACGATCCCTGTCTTGCCACGCGCTACTTCGCGTTGGCTTGAGCGCTCGTCCATTCGCCACAGCAGATCGCAGCCCTTGTTGCTGAAGTCCGCAGCGCCCATCCTGACGACCATCACTTCGCCGTGAAATGCCTCCGAGCGATACTGCACAGCGGCATCCGAAATAATGATGCCGACCCCGTCAACATCCCGTTCGCTGTAACCGAGCGACTGGAAAAGCCGCACGCGAGTCTCTGAAACAAGGGTAAGCAGAAGCGCGTTGTCCAGATGTCCGGCGTAGTTCATGTGGCTGAGGTAAAGCTCGATTTCGGTGGAGAAGTGCAGTTGTTCGGGGAGTTCGATCTTGATGCGGGCCATGGTTTTCTCTCTCTCGACAAATGCTGGAACCTGGAAGCATAGCAACAATGGGTTCCATAGGAAGAATACCGACAATTATCGGAAAATCGACCTGCTCTGGAAGCCAATAAATACGGCCGTCTTGAAGTGTGATAGCCGTGAGAACCAATAAGCATGAGCTTCTCCGGGATTGGTCCTCCAGATGCCTTGTTTGGACCTTCTGTAAGTGGGTTCCAGCAGGTTTTAGCGGCTTTTACGGATGCACAAACAGACTGCTTGTTGCGAGAATGTAGGCGGTTTGGTCTCAAACAAGAATTTCAGTACAGTCGTTTGCCGGCATGGAAACATAAAACTGGCGCAACAAATCTTTTGTGATGGGAAAACATGGACGATCTCAAACAGCAACCCGGCATGGAATTCTTCCTGGCATCGTCAGTGCATGACATGAAGAACTCGATCAGCATGCTGATTGGTGGGCTCGAAAAAACGCTGTCACAAGTTGATCCAGTGGTTTTTCCTGCCTATGCGGACATGGCGCACATGATGTACGAAACGAAGCGGATCAACAGTAATCTGATTCAGCTATTGACGTTATACAAGGTCGGCCATGACCTGTATCCATTCGATCCCCAGTCACAGGCGGTCGGCGATTTCCTGCGCGTTATCGGTGAGCAGAACATGCCACTGCTTTCCTCACAGGGAATTCGCCTTGAACTTTGCGTCGATGATGATTTTTACTGGGAATTCGACGAGGATCTGGTGAATGGTGTGATCGGGAACGCGCTCAACAACGCGATTCACTACACCCGTGACCGTATTCGCCTGGTCGCGAACATGGTCGATGATGCTCTCGAAATGCGTATTGAGGACAACGGCAAAGGTTACCCGCAGCACATGCTCGATGCTGGCGCTGATGCGATGCGTGGCGTCGATTTCAAGGGTGGTAGCACCGGCCTTGGCCTTTACTTCTCTGTGGTCGCGGCCAAAATGCACCGTAATCGAGGTCGGCATGGCGAAATCCGGCTTGAAAACGGTGGGGCCTGGGGCGGCGGCTGCTTCGTGCTTCGACTGCCATGAAACTCGCTACGATCCAACCGGGCAAGGAATCAGCATGATGGCTGAGCGTTCGACGGAGACGGATTTCTCCGGAAAGACCTTCCTCATTATTGACGACTTTCAGGGCATGCGCGGTATGTTGCGTGACATCCTGCGCGGTTGCGGGGCCAGCCTGAATACCGTCGAAATGGTGGCCAACGGAAGAGAGGCCATTGGCCTGCTTGAGCGCACAAAATTCGACGTTGTGCTGTGTGACTTCAACCTCGGAGCCGGAAAGAATGGCCAGCAGATCCTTGAAGAAGCGAAGTTCCGTGAACTGATTGGTCCGGCGTGTGCGTGGATCATGATCACCGCCGAGAAAACGTCCGAGGTTGTCACCGGTACCGCCGAGTACCTGCCGGATACCTACCTGATCAAGCCGATCACCGAAGCGACGCTGCGTATGCGGCTGACCAAAATCTGGGCGAAAAAGACGGCCTTCGCAGGAATCGATGCGGCGCTGGCGCGTCACGACCAACCCTTGGCGATCCGCCTTTGCGACGAAAGACTGGAAGTCGACAAAGCCAATAGTTCCGATCTGCAACGGCTCAGATGCCAGCTATTGCTCGCCGGTGGAGAACTTGAGTTGGCCCGTGAAGGATTCGCCAAGGTGCTTGCCGTGCGAGATACCCCGTGGGCAAAGCTGGGAATGGCCAAAATTCAATACCAGCGAGGGGATTTCGCCAAAGCAAAGACCTTGCTCGAAGAAATAATAGGTGACAACGGTGCCTATCTTGAAGCCTACGACTGGCTGGCGAAAACCTTGCAAGCCGCTGGTAAGATTGAAGACGCCGGCACCATTCTTGAGCGGGCGGCCCGACTTTCGCCCAACTCGGTCCTGCGTCAGAAAGCCTTGGGCGATGTCGCGCTCAAATTGGGCAATCTGGACAATGCCGAACGTGCTTTCCGGAAAAGCGTCTCGCTTGGCGAGCACTCGGTACTAAATTCGCCAGATGCTTATCTGGGCCTGGCCAAGACCTACTCCGCAAAACAGAGCCCGGATGAAGCGCTACGCGTTCTTGGCAGCCTGAACAAGACCTTTGATCGGGAAGATATCCGGATCAAATCACTTGCCGTCGAGGGGCAGGTTCATCACCAGAGCGGCAACCCTGAACTGGCCAGCAAGGCCGCCAGGGAGTTGGGCGAGCGGATGGCCGCCAGCGGAGTCCGGCCCGATAGCGAAACAACCCTGGAGGTCGCCCGCCTGCTGATGGCAACTGGAGACCATGACGGTGCCGTGGCTCTGCTGGAAAGCGAAATCAAGAACAGTCCGGACA
>JAIFNM010000291.1 GCA_020047725.1 Betaproteobacteria bacterium | reverse complement strand
GGCAGGTGCAGTACGGCGGCGGCGCTCAGGCTGCGCGCCGAATACTGCAACGGCTTGTCGGAAAACAGCGTCTCCTTGGCCAGCGTGCTGCCGCCCTTGACGAAGTCGAGCACACGCTCCTTTCCGTCCGCTTCGGCAACAAACATCTCGATGGTGCCGTGAATGATGATGTACAGCCCCGGTGTGCTCTGTCCTGCGCACAAAAAGATCGCGTCGGACGGCAGGCAGAGCTGGGAGCATTGACGATCCGGGCTGCCATCAATCGCCTCGAGAACGACATCATCCGGAATATCCTGCAGGATTCCGGAGGCATTGAGGGTTTCGAATTCGGAGGGGTCGAACGGCATGTTGCACTATTTTTTTTCGGGGGCTGCCAAAGCATCATTTTCGCACGGTGTTACGGTGACTGCGACATCAAGCTCATGGGCATCGCCACCGAGGATGACGCCGCGCAGTGGTGAAACGTCACCGAAGTCCCGTCCCCAGGCCAGCGTGATGTGCTGGGTATCAGGCAGCAGATTGTTGGTCGGATCAAAATCAACCCAGCTTCCACCGTCGGCATCCGGGCAATAAACGGAAACCCAGGCGTGTGACGCATCGGCGCCAACCAGACGCGGCTTGCCGGGTGGCGGCTGCGTCAATAGGTAGCCGCTCACGTAGCGCGCAGCCAGCCCGAGCGAACGCAGGCAGGCCAGCATCAGGTGCGCAAAGTCCTGGCAAACGCCTCGCTTGTCTTCCAGCAGCTTGAGTACGGGTGTTGAAACTGTCGTGGCCTTGGGGTCGAACTTGAATTCGGCATGGATCAGGTTCATCAGTGCCTGGACGGCTTCAAGTAACGGGCGCTTTGGCGTAAAGCAGGGCCGGGCGTAGGCTGAAAACTCATGCTTGACGCGAACATAGGGCGATTCAAAGAGGAAACTGTTGGCCTCAAGCCGCACCGGTTGAGTGCCGTAGGCCAGCGCATCGCGCACGCTTTCCCAGGCGGGTGAGTCGGCCAGAGCGCCTTCGATCAGATGCGGGCGAACGTCAATAGTGCTTTCGGCGCGTACGATCAGGCGGTTGTGCGGCGCCTCGATGGCGAATTGCCGGACCGGGTTGCCGAAGTAGTCGAAGCGCGACAGGGAGAGGGTCGGCTCGGGGTCGATGCTGATCTCGTGCGCACGGCAGGTCTGCCACGGACAGTCGCGGGGCGTCAGGTGCAAATGCTGCCGTGATACGGAAACCGGGCTGTCGTAGAGGTAGCTCGTTTCGTGGACGACGTGGTAGCGGGTGGGTGAATTCATTCGATAAAAAGCAGTTAACCGCTTTTGACGCAGAGGGCGCAGAGACGCAGAGAGCGCAGAGAAAGGCGAAGCAGACTACCCATTGGGTAAGTCATCAAGTTTTTTCTCTGCGCTCTCTGCGTCTCTGCGCCCTCTGCGTTGAAAGCGGTTCTGTCCGTGGATTTAAGCTTCATAAAGGATTACGCCGCCAGTGTTTGCCGGCCGACATCGCCGACATGGGTGAAATAGCGCATGGCCAGACGATCCGAGAGGGTCGCGGCGGCTTGTGACACTTCGTCGAGTACGTCGGCCAACGCGGCACACGGCTCGCAACTGCGGCAGTCGCTGAAGTGCAGATTCTCAAAGCATGCCAGATCGAAAGATTGCAAGCGAGCCAGCGCGGGGTGCAGTGAATCATCATGCGGGACGTCGAGTTCCCTGGACAGGCGACCGAGATAGCGCACCAGGTTGTGGAGCTGGAAAATTACACCGTGTGGATTGGCGTTGTCGAACACGATCAGGTCGAGCGTCGGCAGCAGTTCCGGCTGCGCCATGTAACGCGAGCGATAAGTGATGATGCTGTCGGTCAGCTCGAGCAGCCATTCGATGCTGCCGGGAGCGCGCGTCGAGTCGAGGCGCAGGAAGCGGCTGATGGCGTCGGACAGAAAAATGAGGCGCTCGATGCGTCGGCCGATGATCAGGAAGCGCCAGCCGTCGTCGCGCGTCATGTTGTCCATGGCGAACCCGGCCAGCGACGAGGAGGCCAGCAGCATCTGGTCAAGGAAGGCGATGGCATCACTGATTTCCGGTCGATCCTTGCTGTAGCGCTGCAATTGATGCTGCAAACGATTGAGGGCGAGCCAGTTGTCGAGCGAAAACCGCTCGCGTATCTGCGTGCCGACCCACAGCAGGCGACGGATATTGCCAACCAGGCCGTCGTCCCACTCCGCATCACAGATGGCGGAAAGCATGCGCGTTCCGAGTTCCGCGCAGTTGGCCGGGCATTCGTCTTCGGGGCTGGGCGTGACTTCGGGCAGCAGCTTGAGCGCATGGCAGAGGTCGTAGGCGGAAACCAGCGCCGGCATTTCGTCGGCACCGGCGTCGACCAGTCGCGACAGACCGACGCGCAGCAATCGCGCGGCATCGTCGCAACGTTCGGCGTAGCGGCCGAACCAGTAGAGGTTTTCAACGACGCGCGAGGACAGATTACTGCCGTTTCGGATCAGATCCGATTTGCTGACCTGGTTCTTGAGCAGGCTGAAGGAACTGAACACGTCCTTGTTCAGCACCCAGGTATCCTTGCTGGAGCCGCCGCGCTGCATCGAAATGTAACGTGAGTTGGTTGCGGCCGAAACGCGCGTCAGGCCTCCTGGCATCACCACGTAACCCTCCGGTGTCGCAGCGACATAAACACGCAGGGCAACACCGCGCGGAAGCAGACGGCGATCATGTTTCGTGCTCCAGGCCGGGGCCTGTGAGAAGTCCACCAGTTCCTGTGCCACATAGGCCTGCGGACGCGCATACAGGCGGGCGATCATTTCCTGACGTGGCATGCCTTTTAATTCGCTGCCGAACACCGGGTCCATGCGTTGCGAGGGGAACGCCCCCTTGATGACCAAACGGTCGAGATGTTTGATCGTGAAATCGAGTGCCGCCGGTTCACCGCACCACCAGGTACCGACCGAGGGCATGGCCAGTTTTTCGCCGAGCAGTTTTTCGCAGGCACCGGGCAGGAATCCTGGCAGCGCCGCTGATTCGAGCAGTCCGCTACCAAGCGCGTTGGCGACCAGGACCTTGCCGGCACGCACAGCCTGCAACAGGCCGGGAACGCCAAGCGCCGAATCGCCGCGCAGTTCGAGCGGATCGCAAAAATCATCGTCGAGCCGGCGCAGGATGGCATGCACGCGACGCAAGCCGGTCAGCGTTCGTAAATAGACGCAGTCGCCGCGTACCGTCAGATCCTGTCCTTCAACCAGCGGGTAGCCGAGATAACGCGCCAGATAGGCGTGCTCGAAATAGGTTTCGTTGTAGGGGCCGGGCGTCAGCAGGACGATCAGCGGCGCTTCGCGGTTGCCTGCGCTTTCGTGCGGCGCCCAGTGCGCCAGACTATCCTGCAGCCGACGGAAGAAGTCGGCCAGATGTTGCACGCCCAGATCGCGGAACTGGTCGGGAAAAACGCGCGAAACGATAAGCCGGTTTTCCAGTGCATAACCGGCACCGGAGGGCGACTGGGTGCGATCAGCGATGACCCACCAGCGGCCATCTGGCGAGCGCGCCAGATCGGCGGCGTAAAGATGCAGCCAGGTGTCGCCGGGCGGTTTGACGCCCTGGCATGGCCAGAGAAAGCCGTTGTGGCCATAGACCAGCGCGGGCGGCAATGTGCCATCTCTGAGCAGGGTTTGTTTGCCATAGAGATCGCCCAGCACGGCGTTGAGCAGGCTTGCCCGTTGCGTAACGGCGCTGGAGATTTCCTGCCATTCCTCTGAAGAAAGAATCAGTGGAAGCGGATCGAGTTCCCACGGGCGGTCGGCCCCTTTGGGATCGGCATAGACATTGTAGGTAACGCCGTTTTCCTGAATGCGCTGGCGTACGAAGTTGAGACGATGGCGCATCTGCTCGGGGGTCGCGGCGTTGAGGTGGTCGAAAAATGACCGCCACGACGGACGCAAGACGCCATCTTCGGCCAGCATTTCGTCGAAGCGGTTAGTCTTTTTAGGATAGATCGAAAGCAGGTTTCGCGGCATTTGGGAGAGGGAGGAAAAGGGCTGGAAAAACTTCATCACCAAGGCACCAAGGTCACCAAGTTACACCAAGGAAAACAGTTTAATTTCTTGGTGTGACTTGGTGTTCTTGGTGCCTTGGTGGTTCGCACTTTTTTGCATTAACCGCCAATCCGCAGCCAAGCGTCAAGTTCGGCGCAAGTCTAGCGTAAACGGGAAGCTGGCGTTGCGCGGCTTGACTGTTACATCAACATGCCCTGGCGTGTGTCCATACGCCGCGAAGCGTGCCAGACGCCGGCCTTCGGCTTCGTTGGCATTGACCGGATAGCGCTCCGGATTGCGTCCGCCGGGGTGCTCGACGTGGTACTGGCAACCGCCCAGCGAGCGCTTCATCCAGGTGTCGACGAGATCGAAAATCAGCGGCGCATGAATGCCGATGGTTGGATGCAGCGACGATTCCGGCAGCCAGGCGCGGTAGCGCACGCCGGCGACAAATTCGCCGACATTGCCGGTCGGCTGCAGGGGTACGACTTCTCCGTTACAGGTCAGTACGTAGCGGTCGCTGGCCATGCCGGTGAGTTTGACCTGTACGCGTTCGCACGAGGCGTCGACAAAACGCACCGTGCCGCCGGCTCCGCCTTCCTCACCCATGACATGCCAGGGTTCCAGGGCATGCCGCAGTTCAAAGCTAATGCCCTGCGCGACAAAGCTGCCGTGAATCGGGAAACGGAATTCGAAATGTGGCGCAAACCATTCGACATCCAAGGCATAGCCGGCGTTGCGCAAATCGCTGATCACGTCGCTGAAATCCTGCTTGACGAAATGCGGGAGCATGAAGCGATCATGCAACTCGGTACCCCAGCGCATCAGGCGTTCAGGCGCGTACGGTTGCGTCCAGAAGCGGGCGATCAGCGCGCGCAGCAACAGTTGCTGAGCCAGCGACATGCGCGCGTGCGGCGGCATTTCGAACGCGCGCATTTCCAGCAGGCCGAGGCGACCCGTCGGGCCGTCTGGCGAATAGAGCTTGTCGATGCAGAACTCGGCGCGGTGGGTGTTGCCGGTGGCGTCGATCAGCAGATTGCGCAACAGGCGGTCGATCAGCCACGGGGCGACTTCCTCGCCCAGTTCGGGGAATTGGCTGAAGGCGATTTCCAGTTCAT
>JAIFNM010000167.1 GCA_020047725.1 Betaproteobacteria bacterium | reverse complement strand
TGAGATCGACGGCCTGAGTGTTCAGGAGTATCGCTACCCGGCAGTAGTTCTGGGCAGCGAAGCCGCAGGATTGCGCGCGGCGATCCAGCTCAAGCGGCGGGGCGTCGACGTCCTCGTCGTAACGCGCAAGCTATTCCGGGGCACCTCCGCATTTTCCGGTTCCGACAAGCAGACCCTGCACACCGCCTGCGCCAAACACAACGGCGATAACTTCACGAAGACGGCACAAGCGCGGGGCGCCGGCGGCGCGATGGACGCTAACGTTGCCTACGTCGAAGCGGTCGGGTCAATCGACGCTTTCTCCGGGCTCAAGTTTCTCGGTCTGCCCCTGCCGGAAGATGCCTACGGTGCCGTACTCCGCTACCAGACTGATCATGACGAGTTCGGCCGCGCCACCAGCTGCGGACCACGCACCTCGCGCCTGATGGTCAAGGTGCTCGCCGAGGAAGCAATCCGCCTGAACATCCCGTTCATCGATCATGCCTCTGGCTTTTCGCTTCTGAAACAAGACGGTGGTGGCAGCGAAAAAGCAGCGGGGCTGCTCGTTCTGGATCGCACCCAGCACGCAATCCGCTACGGACTGAGCCTAATCCTCAGCCCGAATGTCGTGCTGGCCAGCGGTGGCCCCAGTGAATTCTACCGCGACAGCGTCTATCCGAAAAACTGCTTCGGCTCGCTCGGACTCGCATTGGAAGCCAGGCTCGTGCTCTCCAACCTAACCGAGCACCAGTTCGGCATCGGCACCCGGCGCAGCGAATTCCCGTGGAGCCTCTTGGGAACCTATGTCCAGGTTATGCCCTACCTGTATTCGACCGACGAGGCCGGGCAGGAATGTAACTTTCTCGCCGACTACTACCGTACGACGCAGGAACTGGTTTCCAATATCTTCCGCAAGGCCTACCAGTGGCCGTTCCACGCGTCACGTACGCTGGATTATAGCTCGAGCCTGGTCGACCTGGCCATCTACCAGGAGACACGTAAAGGACGCACCGTCTGGCTGGACTTCCAGCGCACGCTAGCCATCGAACTGTACCGGCAGTACCGCCACGACATCACGCGCGAGCCCTTGGCGTTCAACGTCAATCATCAGCATATGAACGGCGGTATCGAGGTCGGCGAAATCGCCGGAACGCACGGCGTCGCGCGCCCCGGAGGCGCGGCGCTCAATGCCGGGCACGTGTTCGGCCAGCGCTGCGCTTCACATATCCACGCGCGCCTGCAAAGAACCCCAGGGCACGAACTCGATCCGGTACAGCTTGAAGCGCCGCTACGCTCAGCTCTCGCCTGGCTACAGCGCAACAGGGGCAATACGGAAGGATTCTCACTGGATGAACTGGCTACCGGCGGTCAGGCGCGGATGAGCGATCGCGCCGGTTTCGTTTGCCATGTTGACGAGGTACCTCGCGCGCTGGAGGCCGCCCGTACCTTGAATCGCTGCATCGCAACCCGTGGTGTCAATATTAGTGAACCAAGATACTTGTCCGAAGGTATCTTGCGTACACAGACTGCGCTGCTCTCCGAAGCTGTACTGGCGGCACTGGACTATTACATCCGTGATTCAGGTGGTAGCCGGGGCGCACGCATGCTGTGCTCGGCAAACGGAACCAGCATGCCCGCCGCACGTCAGGGCAATCTGGAACAGTTTTGCTTCCTGGCCGAAAGTACACCGCATCGGCAGGAAAAAATCCTGCTGCGCTACCGTCCCGAAGCCGGCATGGAGGTTTTCAAGCGCCCTCTTCGACCGATCGAAGACACGGGAAAGATCTACTTCGAGAAGAACTGGGGAGCTTTTCTGACGGGAACCATCTACCCCGAGGACGCGTGACCGGGTAAACCAAAAAAGCCTCTGCCTGATATTCCGGCAGAGGCTTTTTGAACGCCGGATCACCCGGCGACTCACTACTCAGAGGAAGGACGGGAACGGTAGGTCCGTGTCCTTGGTGAAGACGTCGCCGAAACCGCGCTCGTAGTGGTACTCCATGTCGTCCTTGTTGTCCGGGAAGACAAACTTGCCGCCCACCTGCCAGATGTAGGGCTTGAACTTGTACTTCAGTCGATCCTTTTTCATCTTCCACAGCATGGTGATCTCCATCGGGTCGGCCATGAAGTTGGACCAGATGTCATGGTGGTAGGCGATCACCACCTTGCAGTTTAGCGACTCAGCCATGCGCAGGATGTCCACCGAGGTCATCTTGTCGGTGACACCGCGCGGGTTCTCGCCATAGCTACCCAAGGCAACGTCAACCACATGCTCGTTACCGTGCTTGGCGTAGCCGTTGGCGTAGTGCGAATCACCGCTGTGATAGAGGTTGCCGCCCGGCGTCTTGACCAGGTAGTTCACTGCCACCTCGTCCATGTCCACCGGCATCTTGCCCTTAGCCGTCTGGTCGGCCGGAATCGTCAGCGCCATGGTACGGTCGAACGCTTCTAGTACGACGATCTCCACGTCCCCCACCTTCACCACATCACCCGGGCGCACCGTCGTGATGCGATCACGCGGAACGCCCCACTTCAGCCACACGTCGGTGCTGGACTGCGGGCCAATGAAGGGTACCGTACTCGGGCAGTTCTTCAGCACGGCCGCGGCCACGTTGATGTCGATGTGGTCGTTGTGCGTGTGCGTGGACAACACGGCGTCCACCGTACGAATGGCAAAGGGGTCGATCACGAAGGGCGATACGCGCAGATTGCGCTGCAGCTCGACGCAGCCGGTCATGCGCGCCATCTGGTGGTGCGGGTCCATCAGCGGGTTCTTCATGCTGCGCTTGCCGGTGCCGCACCACAGGTCAATGCAGATGTTGGTGTTGCCCTCGGTCTTGACCCAGATGCCGGTGCACGCCAGCCACCACATGGCAAAGGTGCCGGGCTTGACCACTTCGCGCTCGATTTCTTCATTGAGCCAGGTGCCCCACTGCGGGAAGGTACTCAGTACCCATGATTCCTTGGTGATCTCATCCACTTTTGCCACGTCGTTCTCCTGTCAAATGTTCAAACAAACTCAACACCACGCAAACGCGCATTTTGAGCCTTAAAATCGTAAATACGCAATAATATGACCACATAAACCCGATTACAAGATCATTTTGATTCTTTTACACCCCTGAAGCAAGGTTCGCTTTTCCGCTTAGCTAACAAAATACAGGGCGGCTTCGGCCTTTTCCCGGTTGGCAGAAACAATGATGTCCCGCTTCTCTTCATGCAGAACGTAGATGTTGCTCGGGCCAACGCCTTCTTCGATGACTTCTGCCCTGAGTTCCAGCGGCGCGCTGCTGCTGGCATACACATAGAACAGCTGCTGCTTGCCGCGACGGCAACCGCCGATGAAAACGGGCGTTCCGGCCAGTGTTGCCCCGACGACGACGTGGTAGAACTCGGTCACTTCAGGGTGTTCGAAGACCTTCTTGAAGACGCCATCGATCTTCTTGTAGATTCTGAAGTAGGTGCCGTGGAAGGGTTCGATCGTGGCGAATTCCAGTTCGCCGTCGCTGTCGATGTCGACCGCAGAAATGTCGCTGATCGGCCAGTCCATGAACTGCTCGACGCTCCATTCAGCGCCTGGCGTTTGCGGCGGTGTAACCTCAAACGCACCTTGCTCGCAGGTCACCAATGCACACACTTCTCCATTGCGGGTTAGCCGGCTAAAGCCATGGTTCTTGGTTAGCCCGTCCTTGAGAACCTCAAGCTTGAGCGGGCCAACGCCCGTAAATTCACCGACCCATATCTTTCCAGGATTTGACCAGTCCTCCTTTGAATCCTTGGTTGTAGCCAGAGTGCAACCGATGAAATAGTGCCGGCCACCGACGGTCAGCAGGTCAAAGCGATGGATGTAGGGCAGATGCAGGATGTCGGTCACCTCGTATCCGCCCGCACTCAGGGGGCGAACATGCACGACCTTGGCTTCTTCCCACTGGAACATCTTGAAAAACTTCTGGACAGCCAAAAATTCGCCGTTGGTGCCGGGAATCGGAGCAATCGACATCGTCCCACCGGGGCCTTCCCATACGGTGTGCGAAGCACTGTAGTCGGGCCCGGCCCACGCCAGGCAAGGACCTTCACCCTCGGTGGCGAGCATGATCCGGGTCTGCCCATCAACCACGATGCTGTTGGCTGAATAGCAACGATTCATTTCGGTCAGAAACTGTTTTTCGATTTTCATGAGCCCGTCCTTGAATATCAAAATGGCTGTCAAAGTAAAACTTGGCGACCATTTTATATCATATTGGTTCAATCGTAAACGGTGAAACGATCAAAAAGATCGTTAAGTGCTCGTGCATTTTGATCGTATCGGCTTTACAATTGGCCGCTCATGGCAACGCAACCGGGAAGAAAAATGAAGGGAATCATCACTGTCGACATCGGCACGACCAGCATGAGGGCGATCCTTTACGACGCAGACGCGCATGTTATTCACATTGATCAGCGCGAGAACATGCCGGAGTTTTTCCACGACGGGCGCGTCGAGCAGGATCCAGCGGCATGGCAATCCGTCTTGAGTGCAGTTCTGACGGGCTGTGCCGACGCTGCCGCACGCAGCAACATCGAACCGCAGTGCGTATCGGTGACGGCGCAACGATCCTCGGTCATTGCCGTCGACCAGGCCGGCACGCCGCTGCACCCGGCCATCATGTGGCAGGATCGCCGTACTGCTCCCCTGGCGCTGGCCATGGAGAAACACAACCCGTTCGTCTACGAAAAGACCGGGCTCAAGATTTCTCCGGTTTTCTCAGCATTGAAAATGACCTGGTTGCGCCACAACCGCCCCGACGTCTGGAAATGCACGCACAAGATGATCGGCATCCAGGACTGGGTGATCTACCTGATGACGGGGCGCTTTGTCACCGACCAGACCTTCGGCAGCCGGACCAATCTGCTTGACCTGAAAACACGAGACTGGGACCCTGAACTGCTTTCGCTGTTCGAAGTCGAGCCCGGCATGCTCTGCGACCTGGTGGCCCCGGGATCGATTGTTGGCGGCTTGACGCCCGACCTCGCAAGAGCCACCGGTTTGATACCTGGATTGCCCGTGGTCAGCGCAGGCGGCGGGGTCTTGGGCTCTTCTCCGGCGAGCGTGCCGTATCCAACACCGGCACCGGCTCCTACCTGATCGGTCATGCCGAGCAGCCGGTCTTCGATTCCGGCATGCGCCTGGCTTGCAATGTTTCTGCCGTTCCCAATGCGTATATTGTCGAAGCCGCCGTACTGACCTCGGGTACGATTTATCGCTGGTTCACAGAGTCAATCTTCAAGCCCGACAACACCGGATGTAATCCCTTCGAAGCGGTCAACTCCGAAGCCGCCAATGCGCCCCCCGGTGCCAACGGACTGCTGCTGCTGCCGCACTTCAAGGGCTGTGGCGCGCCGTACTGGGACCCGGAGGCCAAAGGCGCTTTCTTTAACTTGACGCTGAGCAGCACGCGCGGCGAGATGGCCCGCGCCATTCTTGAAGGCATTGCCGTCGAGATGAAAGGCAGCCTGGAACTGGTGGAAAACCTGTGCGGCCCGGTTCGGTCGGTCAGCGTCTCAGGCGGTATGACCAAGTCCGACCTGTTCAACCAGATTCAGAGCGACATCTTCGAGCGACCCATCATCCGTTTCCGGAACAACGAGGCAACCTCGTTCGGTGCGTGGATCGCCGGCGCCGTCGCTACGGGCCTCGAAGAAAGCTATT
>JAIFNM010000260.1 GCA_020047725.1 Betaproteobacteria bacterium | reverse complement strand
TCAGCAGGAAGAAACCAAAGTAGATGAGACTGCAAAGCTGCGAAACGATTTCACCGACCGGCGACGGCGGCTGCGTGCCAAGATAGCCAAGAATCAGGAAGGCGATAACGAAAGCCGTCAGGAAACCCTTGTAGATCGGGCCACGGTAACGGATCGACTTGACCGGACTGCGATCAAGCCAGGGCAGGAAGGCAATAATCACCACCGATGCCCCCATCGCCACGACGCCCCAGAACTTCGCATCGAGCCCGAACAGCGGCCACACCATCGAGCGCAGGATCGAGTAGGACGGCGTGAAGTACCACACCGGCGCGATATGCAGCGGTGTCTTCAGCGGATCGGCGGGGAAGAAGTTATTGTACTCAAGGAAGTAGCCGCCGCCCTCGGGCGCAAAGAAGACGATGATCGAGAAGACCATCAGGAAAACAACGACACCAACGATGTCCTTCACCGTGTAGTACGGGTGGAACGGAATGCCATCCAGCGGGATACCCTTGGCATTCAGGTTTTTCTTGATCTCGATTCCGTCCGGATTATTCGATCCGACTTCATGCAGCGCCAGGATGTGGGCAGCAACCAGGCCGATCAATACGAGCGGCACAGCGATGACATGGAAGGAAAAGAAGCGGTTCAGTGTTGCATCACCAATCACGAAGTCACCACGGATCCAGATGGACAGAGGCTCACCGATCAGCGGGATGGCGGAGAAGAGATTCACGATCACCTGCGCGCCCCAGTACGACATCTGACCCCAAGGCAGGAGATAGCCCATGAAGGCTTCGGCCATCAGGCAGAGAAAGACCATGGCGCCGAAAACCCAGATCAGCTCGCGTGGCTTGCGGTAAGAGCCGTAAAGCATGCCGCGGAACATGTGAAGATAGACGACGACGAAAAAGGCCGAGGCCCCGGTCGAATGCATGTAGCGAATCAGCCAGCCCCACTGCACGTCACGCATGATGTATTCGACACTGGCGAAGGCCACGGGAACGCCGCTGGCGTTGAGCGAGGCATCCGGCTTGTAAAACATCACCAGGAAGATTCCGGTAAGGATCTGGATCGCCAGCACGACCATCGCCAGGACACCAAAGACATACCAGATATTGAAGTTCTTCGGCGCGTAATACTCCGACAGATGGGCGCGCCACATCGACGTTGCCGGAAAGCGCGCGTCAACCCATTCGAGCAAATTGCCCTGCAACGAACCGTCGGATTTGTACTTTTCGTAACCAGTATTCGATGCCATTGCTTACGCCCCCTTCTTGTCTTCGCCGATGAGAATGCGCGTATCGGTCAGATACGTATGCGGCGGCACTTCAAGGTTGGTCGGGGCCGGCTTGCTCTTGTAGACACGGCCTGCAAAATCGAAAGTTGATCCATGGCATGGGCACAAAAAACCGCCCGGCCAGTCAGCCGCCATGCCTTCTTCAGCGCCCGTCTTGAACTTGGATGACGGCGAGCAACCCAGATGGGTACAGATACCGACTGCGACCAGCAGATTTGGCTTGATCGAGCGTGTCGGATTCGTACAATACTCGGGCTGCTGTTTTTGCTCGGATTTTGGATCGGCCACAGCATCATCAAGCTTGGGCAGCGTGTCCAGCATCGCCTGATTTCGATTGAGAATCCACACCGGCTTGCCACGCCATTCAACGGTGATCAGTTGTCCGGGGGCCAGGTTGCCAACATCGATTTCAACCGGCGCACCAGCCGCTTTAGCTCGTTCAGAGGGCAGCATGCTGGAGAGAAAAGGCACCGCTGCCGTTATCGCACCTACCCCGCCAACCGCCGCTGTAGCGACGATCAGTCGGCGTCTGCCGCAATCCATTTTACCTTCTGTACTCATCGCGCAGATCCCCAGAACGAAATAATCGATGTTGGAAACATAAGCGTCGGATTATACGTTAAAAGCGCTCCGGATTAAAGCGGGCTGAAATGCCAAACACCTAGATATCAAGGGGTTTTCGTTCACGAACAGCCTGCGCCAGCGTTCCCGGATCAACGTATTCAAGCTCGCCGCCAACCGGTACGCCGCGCGCAATGCGCGAAACGCGAAGGCCCCGGCTCTTCAACATTTCCGTCAAATAATGCGCTGTGACTTCACCTTCATTGGTGAAATTGGTTGCCAGAATGACTTCCTGAACGATGCCATCGTCGGCACGAGCCAGCAGTTGATCGAGGTGCAACTCGCGCGGGCCGATGCCATCGAGCGGCGAAACACGCCCCATCAGAACGTAGTACAGCCCTGAATAGGCGTGCGTCTGTTCCATCATGTTCATGTCGACCGGCGTTTCAACCACGCACAACAAGCTCGCGTCGCGCTTGGGTGACAAACAGCGCTCACAAATATCGACTTCGGTGAACGTGTTGCAGCGCCGGCAGTGCTTGAGCGCGGCGAGGGCGAATTGCAAGGTGTCGGCCAGATGCTGGGCACCCGACCGATCACGCTGCATGAGGTAATAAGCCATACGCTGCGCCGACTTCGGACCAACCCCAGGCAAGCAGCGCAACGCCTCGATCAGGGATTCGAGGCTAGACGGCGTCGACATCAGAACGGCAACTTCATTCCGGGTGGCAGATTGAGACCGGCCGTAAAGCCGGACATGCGCTCCTGTGAAACCTGTTCACCACGGCGCATTGCGTCATTGATCGCAGCGGCAACCAGGTCTTCAAGCATTTCCTTGTCATCCATCACCGACGGATCGATCGTCACGCGGCGGACGTCGTGCGAACAGGTCATCAGAACCTTGACCATGCCGGCGCCAGATTGACCTTCAACTTCAACCAGCGCCAGTTGCTCCTGCGCCTTCTTCATGTTTTCCTGCATTTGCTGGGCCTGTTTCATCAGGCCGGCGATTCCGCCTTTCATCATCGTACTGTCCTCAACGTGTATTAAACGGGTTTTATGGAAGATTCAATCAGTGTTGCGTCAAACAGATCAATGGCTTCGCGCACGAAGTCATCCTGTTCGATGGATGCTACGGCGCGATTCTGATTTTCATGGCGATTACGTTGGGCCACTGCAGCTGGCGTCTCGCCGGCGACTTCTTCCAGATTAATGGTCAACTGCAAAGAACGACCAAGATATTCGGAAAGAGACTGCTGCAGTTTGTCCTGAGCCGGTTTCATCTGCAAATGCCGATGCGTTGGCGAGAGGCAGAGAACAACTTGCGCCCCATCGATACTGCGCAGTTCGCAATGCTGCCCCAGTTCGCGCGCCATGCCACCCAGCTTGAGTGCGGCCAGAATGGCGTGCCAATCGTCGGTCTGCACCGGCGCTGTTTGCACCGGCGCGGTCGTAAGCACCACAACGGGCGGCTCAGGCAGACTGGGTTCGACCAGCAACTCTGCAATGATTGCTGGCTCAGTTGCTGGAGTTGGCGCCCTCTCGATTTTTTTCGACGGGACCACTGCAGGCGCCACCAGGCTTGGTTTTGCGACCGAAACTTGAGGGCGCTGCCGGGGCGTATCGCCCGCTTGTACAGGACGGAAAACGTGCAAACGCAGCAGTGTCATGACAAAGCCAGACTGCTCGTCCGGCGCCAGCGGCAATTCCTTGCGACCGTGCACGGCGATCTGATAGCCGAGTTGCACGAATTCCGGATCGAGCCGCGCCGCCAGGTCCAGAATGCGTGCCCGTTCGGGCAGATCGTCGGCCACCGCCTGCGGCGCCAGTTGCGCCACTTGCAGACGGGTAAACAGACTGGCCAGTTCCTGCAGCGCCTCGTCAAACGAAAGACTGCGCGTCGCCATGTCGTCGGCCACTTGCAGCATGCCGGCGGCGTCACCGTCCAGCAGCGCATCAAGTATCGAAAACAGGTAGTCCAGATCGACCGTGCCAAGCATGTCGCGCACCTGCGCTTCTTCGACCTTGCCAGCGCCATGGGCAATCGCCTGATCGAGCAGCGATAGCGCATCGCGCATGCTGCCGGAAGCCGAACGCGAAAGCAGGTTCAACGCACCGGGTTCGGCGCTGATCGCCTCGACTTCGAGAATATGTTTCAGATGCCCGGCAATCAGTTGTGGCGTCATCTGCTTGAGATTGAACTGCAAACAGCGCGACAGGACCGTCACCGGAATTTTCTGCGGATCGGTGGTCGCCAGGATGAACTTCACGTGTTCCGGCGGCTCTTCCAGCGTCTTCAGCATCGCGTTGAAGGCCGAATTCGAGAGCATGTGAACTTCGTCGATGACATAGACCTTGAAGCGCCCGCGCGTTGGCGCATAAACGGCGTTTTCAAGCAACTGCCGCATCTCGTCGACCTTGGTATTGGTCGCCGCGTCAACTTCCAGCAGATCGACAAAACGTCCCGAATCGATTTCGGTGCATGCCGAGCAGACACCGCACGGCTTAGCCGTAATGCCGGTCTCGCAATTGAACGATTTGGCCAGGATTCTCGCCAGCGTCGTCTTGCCGACACCGCGTGTCCCGGTAAACAGGTAGGCGTGGTGCAAACGCTGGTCGGTCAAGGCATGGGTCAAGGCGCGAACAACGTGTTCCTGCCCGACCAGGCTCTCGAACGTT
Source organism: Betaproteobacteria bacterium (assembly GCA_020047725.1). Taxonomy (GTDB): domain Bacteria; phylum Pseudomonadota; class Gammaproteobacteria; order Burkholderiales; family Rhodocyclaceae; genus Propionivibrio. Next base: position 636 of record JAIFNM010000260.1, on the reverse strand, counting down.
TTCGGGCGCCACTTGCGGGCGAGTACTTGATAAGTCATAGCCGGATTTTACTCTGGATTATCGATCAAGACAGCGCTATGCGAACGCGCCAGAGCAGGCACGTCGAAACGCGCGTCAAATGGCGGTCTACAAAGTAATGCCGCGAAGAGCCTCATAAACAGTGGCTTTCACGGCATTGATTTGGAACAGCCTGCAGCACAGGCAGCAGTCAGTCAACAAGAAAGTGCGAACCACCAAGTCACCAAGAAGGCACCAAGTTAACATCTTCTTTTCTTAGTGTAACTTTGTGTCCTTTGTGTCTTGGTGGTGAAGCTTTTGTCCTCGCCTTTCAATATGACTTCCTGTGAGTTCGAACGGCTTAGCCCTCGGAACGGCTTGCGCGGCGACGTTCGTGCTCGATGAGGTGGCGTTTGCGCATGCGGATGCTCTTCGGCGTGATTTCGACGAGTTCGTCATCGTCGATGAACTCGACGGCGCTCTCCAGCGTCACATCGACCGCCGGCACCAGACGCACGGCCTCGTCGGTCCCTGAGGAACGAACGTTGGTCAGTTGCTTGCCCTTGATCGGGTTAACCACGAGATCGTTGTCGCGCGAGTGAATGCCGATGATCATGCCTTCATACAGGCGATCACCGG
>JAIFNM010000143.1 GCA_020047725.1 Betaproteobacteria bacterium | reverse complement strand
AACCCGATAATCGAGCCCCAGCACGACTTTGCACATGGTCAGAAAAGCGCTGCGCCACACGCCGATGAGCCAGAAGCGGAATTTCATCGGGAAAACGATGGACAGCGTAACGAACAGTCCGAATGGAGCGGTAATCAGGATGGCGAGCAGCAGGTACAGGACGGAGCGAAATAAAGCGATCATGACTTCAGGATATGCTCGACGGCGGCCGCCAGATCATTGAATACCAGCGTGCCTTCGGGAAGCTTCCCTTCTGCCTTCGTCTTTTCGCCCTTGCCGGTGAGCACCAGCATCGGTTGCGCGCCGACCGCCACTGACGCCACCAGGTCGCGCAGCGAGTCGCCAACGGACGGTACACCGGCCAGATCAACGTTGAAGCATCCACCCACGCGCTCAAGCATGCCCGGCCTTGGCTTGCGGCAATTGCAGCTCGAATCGGCCGGGTGCGGGCAATAAAACACCGCATCGATCCGTCCGCCAAGATTTTGCGCGGCCCGGTGCATCTTGTTGTGGATGGCGTTGAGCGTGTCCATGTCGAACAGGCCGCGACCAATCCCCGACTGGTTGGTGGCCACGACAACACGATAGCCGGCCTGCGTCAGCTTGGCGATGGCCTCAAGGCTGCCGGGCAAGGGTTTCCATTCGGCCGGCGACTTGATGTAGTGCTCCGAGTCGTAGTTGATGACGCCATCGCGATCAAGGATTACGAGTTTCATACACCCAGCTTAGAAATGTCGGCGACCGCATTGAGTTGGTCGAAAAGTGCCTTGAGCAGGCCAAGACGATTGGCACGCACGGCTGTATCTTCGACGTTGACCATCACCTTGTCAAAGAAAAGATCAACGGCAGAGCGTACCGAGGCCAGCGCCTTTAAAGCGTCGGCGTAGGCTTCATCGGCAACGTGCCCATTGACGAGCGGAGCGATTTCCTGAACGCGTTCGAAGAGCGCCTTTTCAGCGTCTTCCTGAAAAAGGGCTGGATCGGGTTTCGGCAGGGTACCCTCTGCCTTCTTCAGAATGTTGCCAATGCGCTTGTTGGCGGCGGCCAGTGCCAGCGCTTCGGGCAGCGCCAGGAAGGCGCGCACGGCGTCGAGCTTGGCCGGGACGAGATCGATGCGCGTCGGACGTTGCGCCAGCACGGCTTCGACGACGTCCTGTGCGTGGCCGGCATCCTTGAGCAGGCCGCGCAGGCGGTCGAACATGAAGTCGAGCAGCTGTTCGGCGACGGGCTGCGTCAGCACGCCCGGCGCGAAACCGGCTTGCGCGTCAGCGATCAACTCGGCAAGGTCAAGCGGCAGCGGCGATTCCATCAGGATACGCAGAACGCCGAGCGCGGCGCGGCGCAGGCCGAAGGGGTCCTTGTCGCCGGTCGGGATCTGGCCGATACCGAAAAAGCCGGTCATGGCATCGAGCTTGTCGGCAAGAGCGGCGGAACAGGCGATCGGCCCTTGCGGCAGGGCGTCGCCAGCAAAACGTGGCTGGTAATGGCTTTGCACGGCGTCAGCAACGGCCGCATCTTCACCGTCGTGTAGCGCGTAATAGCGGCCCATGATGCCTTGCAGCTCGGGGAATTCTCCGACCATGTCGGTGACCAGGTCGGCCTTGGCCAAGCGCGCGGCGCGGGCGGCCAGCGAGGCGTTGGAACCGAGGCGGACGGCGATCTTCTGGGCCAGTCCTTCAAGGCGTTCAACACGTTGCAGCACCGAGCCGATTTTGTTGTGATAAACCACGTTGGCGAGCTTGTCGAGCCGTGAGGCGAGCGTGGTCTTGCGGTCCTGGTTGTAGAAGAAGCGGGCGTCGGAGAGGCGTGGGCGGACAACGCGCGCGTTGCCGCCGATGATGTGCTTCGGATCGTCGACCTGCATGTTGGAGACGATCAGGAACTTGTTGAGCAGTTTCTTGGAAGCGTCAAGCAGCGGGAAGTACTTCTGGTTCTGTTGCATGGTCAGGATCAGGCATTCCTGCGGCACTTCGAGGTATTCGGATTCGAATTCGCCGACATAGACAACCGGCCATTCGACAAGCGCGGTAACTTCGTCAAGCAGGCCGTCGGACGGGTTGATCGTGGCGTTCAGTTCCTTTGCCTTGGCGTCGAGCTGCGCGGCAATCGAGGCCCTGCGCTCGGGAATCGAGGCGATGACCTTGCCGTCCATCAGCTTCGCGGCGTATTCGTCGGGCGAATTGACCACTATTTCGCCGGAAGACAGGAAGCGGTGGCCCAGCGTTTTGTTGCCACTACTCAGCCCAAGGACTTCGCACGGCACAACGCGCGTACCGTGCAGCACGATCAGGCCATGCACCGGGCGTACGAACTGGTGTTCGGAATCGCCCCAGCGCATCACTTTCTGGATCGGCAGCTTTTTCAGCGCCTGTACGATGATGTCGGCGAGGTGTACGTCAAGGTTCTCGCCTTTCTTCTCGATGCGCGCGACAAAGTACTCTGCCTTGCCGTCGCCGGCTTTCTGCATCTGCTCGAAGGTGACGCCGGCCGAGCGCATGAAACCTTCCAGGGCCTTGGTCGGTTTGCCGCTGGCATCGACACCGCTGGCAACGGCCGGGCCTTTCTTTTCGAGTACGCGATCCGGCTGTTGCTCGGCAACATTGCTTACCAACAGTGCCAGCCGGCGCGGGGTGGCGTAGGGCGTGCAGACGCTGTCGGTCGCGGCAAACGCCTGGTCCTTGAGCGCAGCAAAAACGGAGTTGGCAAAGGAATCGGAGAGCGCTTTCAGCGATTTGGGTGGCAACTCTTCGGTGCGCAGTTCAATCAGCAAATTCATGTTATTTCGCCTTGCACATCGGGAAGCCGAGGACTTCGCGCGAGTTGTAGTAGGACTGGGCGACTTCGCGCGCCAAGGCGCGCACGCGGCCAATGTAGGCGGCGCGTTCGGTGACCGAAATGGCGCCGTGGGCATCGAGCATGTTGAAGCAGTGCGAGCACTTCATGACCTGCTCGAAGGCCGGCAGCGCCAGGGAGAGGCTCATCAGGCGCTTGGCTTCGGATTCGTGGTCGCTGAAGTGGCGAAACAGCATCTCGACGTTGGAGTGTTCGAAGTTGTACTTCGACTGCTCGACTTCGTTCTGGTGGTAGACGTCGCCATAAGTCAGGCGATAGCCCGGACCTTCGGCCCAGACCAGGTCATAAACGTTTTCAACGCCTTGCAAATACATGGCCAGACGTTCGAGTCCGTAGGTGATTTCGCCTAACACCGGCTTGCAGGTCAGCGAACCGACTTCCTGGAAGTAGGTGAACTGCGTGACTTCCATGCCGTCCAGCCAGACTTCCCAACCCAGACCCCAGGCGCCGAGTGTCGGCGATTCCCAGTCGTCCTCGACGAAGCGGATGTCGTGCTCCCTGAGGTTGATGCCCAATGCTTCCAGCGATTGCAGGTAGAGTTCCTGGATGTTGTCAGGCGACGGTTTCAGAACCACCTGATACTGGTAATAATGCTGCAGGCGGTTGGGGTTTTCCCCGTAACGGCCATCTTTGGGGCGGCGCGACGGTTGCACGAAAGCGGCATTCCACGGCTCCGGGCCGATGGCGCGCAAAAAAGTGGCGGTGTGAAAGGTGCCGGCGCCAACCTCAATATCGTAAGGCTGGAGCAGTGCGCACCCCTGTTTGTCCCAGAAATTCTGGAGACGCAGAATGACTTCCTGAAATGTAGGCATGAAAGGCTTTGTAAATACGGAACAAAGGCCGATTTTACTTGGTTTTCCGCCCGACAAGAAGGCGCGTGACGCTCCGCCGTTCTCAGTAAGACAAAGTCATCGACATCGTGTATTTTCCGCCTGGCTGCAGCGTTAATGCATGGTCAGCCACATCGCAGCGTTCGACGCAGATATAGCCAACGTGATTGCCTTCGCCGAGATCGACTATGTTCTTGTCGTTGGTCCAGGCGTTCCAGACAACGGCACACTTGGCGTCGGATTCAATGTCTATGCGGCCTGTAGCGCTTTTCAGCGTCTGGTGGGCGGGTACGTCCAGATAAATTCGGTCGGTTACTCTGCTGATGGTGACTTCGCCTTGCTGCTGTTTGCGGGCAAAGTTGTCCATCTTGTCGATGTAAGCCATGTCTTCCAGGCCGGCGACACTGACGTCGGCGACATTTGGCACGGCGAAGTAGGTATGGAAGGCAAAAGCCAGCGGGGCAAGGTCGGTTCCGCAGTTTTCCACCGTCATGGTCAGTTTCAGTTCGCTGCCGACAAGCACGTCGAGGCGAAAGACAAAAGCATGCGGCCACAGCTCGCTGGTGGACGCATCGCCTGATAGCTCCAGTGTCAGGCTGGTCGCACCATTTTCCATAACCTCGGCAGCAGTCAGATCCCACGCCATGGTGCGCGCGAATCCGTGCATGGCCTTGCCATCCGGCCCCGGGCCGAACCAGGGCAGACACAACGGTATTCCACCGCGAATCGGTTTGCCGACCTCAAGAATACTTTTCGGCGATACCCATAGCATTTCGCGTTGCCCGGCAGACTGGAACGCCATCAGGTGTGCGCCCTGCAGGGCAACCACGGCACGAGCGAGTTCGTTTTCAACGACCAGCATTGGCAAGCCCGCATCGCCAGACTGATGCAATGCAGGATAAATCTCAGCGGAACTGACCAGTTTGATGCCAGCGGTTTCGATAAGCGACTTTAGGGCGGACGGCACTGACATCGGGTTTTCTCCAGGAAATTTTAGGTGTTGAGGCTAAGGATACGCGAGTGTTGTCTATTGTGCGGCGGCTTCGTCAGGACTTTTCTTGCGGGCCAGAAAGTCACGGAAAAGGTAGTCATTCTCCAGAATATGACTGACTAGCCATGATTTTACGAACTTCATGGTGTTCATTTCGAGGTTGAGGTTGGCTTCTTCGTAAGACTTCTGCAATTGAAAGATCGTGTCGATCATCGCCTCATGGATTTGCTGGTGTTCGGCCAGCTTCGGGTAGCTGGCGTCTTCCATGATCTTCTCTTCATGCTGAAAATGTAATTCCGCATAGACGACCAGCTGATTAAAAACCTTGGCGATGTCGTGACGATTGTGAAGCTCCAGCCAACGGCTGTGAAAATCGTTGATTAGACGGAATAGCTCTTGGTGTTCGGTATCGATGAGGTCATTGCCGATCAGGTACTGATTTGACCAGGAAAGCAGTGCCATGGAGAGGTTCCCTCGTGTTTTTGTCGT
>JAIFNM010000197.1 GCA_020047725.1 Betaproteobacteria bacterium | reverse complement strand
ATTAGGCCACTCGAATGCAAAGCAGAACCGAGAATCATCGGCACCAGCATCGCGCCAGCCGGGATCTGCAACCATTGTCCGAGGAACCCACCTACAACAGCAACAGCGAGTGTAGCCAGCACCGGCTGCAGGTTATCAAACGCGAAACCGAACACAGGCGTAGCGGTGGGAGCAGGCACCGCCGGCCCCGCACCGAGAATGAAGTGCGAAACCATCGACGCCGTCAATACGACGACCAGGACCCGCAGATACTGCATCAAGGCTACGAGCCGCGCATCGGCGCCATAGGCTTCTGCCATCGCCACCATGGCTGAAGCACCTCCCGGCGTCGAACCCCAGGCAGCCGTTGTTCCAGGGAGAACGTGGCATTTCACCAGCGTCCAGCCAACAAGTCCCCCGGCCAGCACGGAACTACCAACGACAAACAGCATCAAGGCCCAGTCCTCGAAGATGGTGATCAGGATCGCCGCCGTAATGCTTTGCGCAACCGTGCAACCAATCAGGGATTGCGCGCAAAAAAACAGCATGCGAGGCAACGCCAAACCGGTACCCATCAGGCTGAAAGCGATACCGCACACCATTGATCCAACAAGGAACGCAGCGGGAAATCCTTCAGTTTTCAGGAAAAAACCTGAAAGAAGAGAGGTGGCAATCAGTGCCAACCACAACGCCATTGCTATTGAGACCTTACGAGACATCGATAGCTCCGGAAGTTAGACCTGATGCGACTTGGCATTTCGCTTGGGCAAGCCGCAATAATTCAGCAGGCCTATTGTATTTTTGTCGCCAATAATACAATCAAATCTTCGGTACGACCATCGATTCGCGAAGAATTTGTCCTGGCGAAACTACCCTGCTGGCTGTCAGACCTGATTTTCTGCGCAGTGCCGATTCGAGATGTTCGCGCAGAAATTCGGACGCCTGACGCAATTCACCACGATCAATCATGCCAAGCAGATGCAGGTGCTCACCACATTCATCGATAATCCTGGCCGGACTGACCTTGGCCCGATAGCGGTATTCCATCAGGCGGCGAAGCTGGTTCGCACGGCGAACGGCCTCCGTCATCAGTTCGTTGCGAGCCCCACTCACGATGGCTTCGTGGAAATAAGCTCCGATCTGGAAGAGTTCGGCACGGGAGAAACGACCCACCTTGCTCTCCAGCAAGACCCCCTGCTGGCGCCGCAGTTTCGCGGACAGTTCGGCCCCCAGGGAATAGTCGGGAAGAAGCAGTGCCGCTGGTTCGACAACGGCCCGGAAACGATACATCTGGGCATAACCGTCTTCAGTATTCAATACTGGAAGAAACCCCCAACCCTTTCCCGGCAAGCGCTCGACCCACCCCTCCTGCGTCATGCGCCTGAGCAGACGGTTCAACTGGGTTCGTGTCAGTGCATAGCGGCGCAACAATTCGCTTTCGGACACACGATCCGGCAACAATCCGGAGAGTCGATCTTCGCCTATCTGGAAATACGTTGCATCGCTATCATCGATAATCGGAGGGAGTAACCGAACAGGTGCATCAGGGCGGAGAAAGTAACCACGGTTCGGATGGCTTTCGACCACCCCCATTTCAGCCAAAACTTTAAGGGCAGTTCGCACAGGCGTACGCGAAACCTGGAGATGGACCGCCAGGCTTGCTTCGCCCAGATGCCCGCCAGGCAATAGTTCCTGGTCATCGATGTATTGCAGAATTCGCTGTGCGAGCTTGCTTGAAAGGGATTGCTCGCCCTTAAGCCGATCAGCAACCGACATAGTTCACCATGGTTTCCCCGAATAGGTTTCGGTACAAGATACAACCAAACCGGACGAAAAATCGAGTGCCACAATAAGGCGCACCAAAAATTGCATTGCGAGTAGCAACGCCGATTTCAGTCAAATTTGTTGACTTGCCATCATCCATCCGTATAATTCTGCCTTCTTCGACGTCGCCGGTAGCTCAAAGCGACAAAGAAGGCGCGTAGCTCAGCTGGTTAGAGCACCACCTTGACATGGTGGGGGTCGTTGGTTCGAGTCCAATCGCGCCTACCAACACAAAAGCCGGATAACTTATTAATTTAATTAAGTTATCCGGCTTTTTCATTCCGGCGTCTGAATCTTTGGGACTTATTTGGGACGAATCCTGAACTTTACCCATGGTCGCCAGCAACATTGCGCGAGCGCTACCCTTGTCGTTGCCTGGTATCCAACGGGCGTACTTATCGAGCAATACCTTGATGCTATGGCCAAGCTGATCCGCGATATAGGCAGGTGGAACACCAGTCATCAAGGCCGCCGTGGCGAACGTGTGACGGGTGTTGTACGGTTTGCGCCAGCGGATTCCCAAACGCTTCAGCGCGGGGCGCCAGTAGTTATCTCGTTGGCTGCGCTCATCGTGCCACGCGCGCCCGGTCACGGGATTTTGGAATATATCGTTTGTCGTATCGCCCCTGCGCTCAACCTTCAGTGTGAACGTGTGAGCTTTCATACACTTGAGTGCTTCAAGCGCCTGGGGTAGCAGATCAACATCACGCTCGGCATTGGTCTTGCTCCCGTCGCGCTCGGATCCCTTGAACGTACGTACGCGCTGCACGCGAGCAACCTGCCGATTCCAGTCAATGTCTGACCAGCGCAGTGCGATGGCTTCCTCAGGACGCATTCCGGTGTAGAACATCCAAAGGAAATAGGCGTAAACACGCGCATCGTAGTGCACGGCCAAGTCGGCAAGGATCTTGTCGCGCTCCTCAACGGTCAAAGGATCGGGCAACTTTTTTATCGTCGGCATGTTGTTGATGCCGCCGAGTGGGTTATGGATGGCCGTCGCACCGTGAAACTCCATGGCAAAGGTCCCGCGCAACGCAATCAGGTAATTATTGTGTGTCTTGGCCGACGACCACGGATATCCCCCGATTTTTGCGGCCAAAATTTTGTGGCTGATGTCACGGACCAACTGGCCCTCTCCCAATAACCTCTTCCAGAAGCGAACTGCGGTGCCATACTGATCGTGAGTAGAATCGGCTAAGCGACCTTGCGACTCAAGCCATAGATCAGCGAGTTTGCCAAAGGTTTCGGGTTCGTTATCCTGGGCTATGACTCGCACTGAGTCGGGAAAAAACTCTGCATAGCTGAAGATGCCCTGCGCAATCCGGCGCTTGACCTCGGCGGCCAGGCGCGTGGCGTACTTAGTATTGGCCGGCGTCGGGTCAAGTGACTTCCCGTTGAGTGTAAGGCGCTCACGGATTGTCTCGCCGTCGAGCACGAATTTTATGCGAATACTACTATCGCGAATTTCTACGCCACTGCCGCTTCTACCCATCGTTGGTACCCCTTGATGCTGATGAAAATCCCGCCATCTGGCGAACGCCGGAACTCTCGGCCTTCGATCCACTTTCCGGTATCGATCTTGCAACGTATGGCCTTTTCCGTTAATCCGGTGATCGCGGCCGCCAATTTGATAGTCACATAGGGCGCGGGATTAACGTCGGGCATTGCATTCATTTCTCGGGCTTTTGGTTTTTCGATCAGGTTGCCTCGCAAGTGACTCATAGCTGCTCCAATAGCATTTCGTAAATCGGGTCGAAGACAGATTTTTCCGTTTCAAAGAGAACGAAACCTATCGTCGTGTCGGGCTGATGTTTTAGAATCAATCTTTCAGAATTCTTATTTTCAGCACGTTCATTTTGAATCTCATAATTCAATGAAAACACAGCACCCATATCTCTTGAAAGCTTTGTCACGCAATGGTTTTTGGCCAACGACCGACTTATTCTTTCAAGTCGTAAAACTCGAAAAATATGTCCTTATGCTTGGCGGAGAAACCGGAAAGTTGCATAAAAGCAACAGTAGACTGTGTTCTCGTTAGAGTTTTCAACGATTTCCCGTGAAGGACCGAACGCAATTGCTTCAGGCTCCCCAAATTGTCCTTTTGAGTGCTCAACGCCTTGGGTCGTAGGACTTCTTTGACATAGCGTTTTAAAACAACCTCCATGAGCCCTGTTTCGACGGGCACCGGCGCGCAGTCGTGCTCGGCCCATTTACGTTTGGCTTCGTTCAGGTCGTTCCGCAGGGGAAACTCTTTGCGTCCCCCGTTTTCATCACAACCGTTACAGTAGTAGGAAGCCCATATCTTTCCGCTCTTGAACCTATTGATTCGGCAAAGCATGCATGGCGGAAGATGACGGCCGGTTGACTTAGGTCGCATGTTGTCTCCAGATCAATAACGGAGTTTGTTGAAGTTAGGCAGGCATGAGCCTGAATTGACCAGTGAGTTCGGACTGATCCCGCTGAGTCGCAGACGCGCATAAAGTCGCCCGACAATCGGGTCAAAGGCGCGGTTATTAACGAAGGTCCAGCCTTCTCTTTGCAACCACGTGATCTGGTCTGCGCGTCGAGAACACCCGCTGATCTGCGCGACTGCTTCCGCAGTCAGTAGTTCAGACGCCAGCGGTATTTCGAAAAGTGCGGTCATGCAGCGGCAACTGACAGGGTGATCGCGGTGTGATCGGCCCCCGCAGCGGCTGACTCGACCACGCAGGAAGCAGCACAGTCGTTCAAGCAACTGCAGGACTTGATTGGGGCGATCAAAAAGCGCATCGAAAACCTTTCGCTGGACTCCGGAAACAATGACAGTATCGCCAGCAGTTCCGAATGCGTAAAGGTTTGACATGTATTTAACGCATTGTTTATAAATGCACAAGTTCACATTCACCCCCCAAGTAAAGACATCAAGTCTGATATATCCGCCGTGGCGGCGGCATTGTCGCGGAGCCGAGCAAGATTGCCCCCTTATGATCACGGACGGGCACAAGAGCGGTCTGTCCCAATCCGCACGCTCTCAGGCCGATTGCCGAAACATCGACCGACACACGCATGTCAAGCGTTGCCCGACGACACTACCGCCGTGTCAATTCACCACCGCCCCACCCCGCTCAGCCACTATTTTCCGAGTCAAAACCCACTCGGTCGCTTGACGAACCTCGCGCACCGAGCGGCACTGTTTCTGGATGTGCGCCAGATCATGTCCGTCCAGTGGCGGCAACAGTCGGTGGTCGACTTGATGTTCCCGGGCAAACCCAAGGCGGATCTGCTGCGCCAGGCGCGGATAGTGTTCTTTCCGAGAAAACAACCGAACCCTGGATAGAAGAGCTTTGTTGATTCCGGCGAGTGAATTCGCTGTAAGCAGCCACTGCAGATAGCGACAATCGACCGAGCAGCCCAGAAAAGGATCGGCGAACGTTTTAGCGTTCGCTGGTTCAAGAAGCTGTAAAAGCGTGTCGCTCAACCGCCCGTTATGCCGATCGCTGGACTCCTTGTCGATTTCGTCGATCACCAGGAGGCCGTTCGCCACTCCACTGTCGGCCATAAAGTCGACCGGAAGCGATGGAAACGCGGTACTCCAGCCTCTACTCGTGCCTGCCAGTTGGCGGTTGTCACTGCTTCCACCAGCCGCCAGCAGGCGAAATGGCAACTTCTGGACTTCGGCCAGCCGGCGCGCAAAGTAAGTTTT
>JAIFNM010000001.1 GCA_020047725.1 Betaproteobacteria bacterium | reverse complement strand
CATGGCCAGCGAGCGGCAGATGCGCTTGCGCGTCTCATGCGGCATGATGACGTCGTCGATGAATCCGCGCGCGCCAGCGACAAAGGGATTGGCGAACTTGGCCTTGTATTCGGTTTCGCGCTGCGCGAGTTTGTCGGGGTCGCCCTTTTCTTCCCGGAAGATGATCTCGACGGCGCCTTTCGGGCCCATGACGGCGATTTCGGCGGACGGCCAGGCGAAATTGACATCGCCGCGCAGGTGTTTGGACGACATCACGTCGTACGCCCCGCCGTACGCCTTGCGCGTAATGATCGTGACTTTCGGGACGGTGCATTCGGCATAGGCGTAGAGCAGCTTGGCACCGTGCTTGATGATGCCGCCGTATTCCTGGGCAGTGCCGGGCATGAAGCCGGGAACGTCGACGAAGGTGACGACGGGGATGTTAAAGGCATCGCAGAAGCGGACAAAGCGCGCGGCTTTGGTCGAGCTCTTGATGTCCAGGCAGCCGGCCATGACCAGCGGCTGGTTGGCGACAAAGCCGACCGGCGATCCGTCCATGCGGCCAAAACCAATGACGATGTTGCGCGCGAAGTCAGGCTGCAGCTCAAAGAAATCACCGTCGTCAACGGTCTTGAGGATCAGTTCCTTGATATCGTAGGGCTTGTTCGGATTGTCGGGAACCAGCGTGTCGAGCGATGAATCGAGCCGATCAGCCGGGTCCTGGGCCGGCCAGGTGGGCGGCTTTTCGCGGTTGTTGGCGGGCAGGAAACCCATGAAGCGGCGCATGATCATCAGCGCTTCGACGTCGTTCTCGAAGGCCAGGTCGGCCACGCCGGAACGGCTGGTGTGGCTCAGGGCGCCGCCCAGTTCTTCGGCGCTCACATCCTCGTGGGTCACGGTCTTGACCACCTCCGGACCCGTCACAAACATATAGGACGAGTCCTTGACCATGAAGATGAAGTCGGTCATGGCCGGGCTATAGACGGCGCCGCCGGCGCACGGGCCCATGATCAGGGAGATCTGGGGAATGACCCCGGAAGCCAGCATGTTGCGTTGGAAAATATCGGCGTAGCCGCCGAGCGAGGAGACGCCCTCCTGGATGCGCGCACCGCCCGAGTCGTTGATACCAATTACCGGGGCGCCGACCTTGATGGCGTGATCCATTAACTTGCAGATTTTTTCAGCGTGCGCTTCCGAGAGCGAGCCGCCGAAGACCGTGAAGTCCTGCGAGAAAACGAACATCAGGCGACCGTTGATCGTCCCGTAGCCGGTAACGACGCCGTCACCGGGGACCAGCTGTTCGGCCATGCCGAAGTCGGTACAACGGTGTTCCTTGAACATGTCCCATTCTTCAAAGGACCCTGTGTCAAGCAACAGTTCTATTCGTTCGCGCGCGGAAAGCTTGCCTTTTGCGTGTTGCGCATCGACGCGTTTCTGTCCGCCGCCGAGACGCGCGGCTTCCCGCTTTTCAGCGAGTTGCTGAATGATGTCATGCATGGTCTTGTCCCCCTGTTGAACCGGCGGTTAAGACTCTGCGAAGGCTGGAGGGTTCCTTCCGAACTAGGTTTTCAGGTAAGTTAGCAGCTTCTGCGCAGCGGCTCCGGGCGTTGACCGGCCTTCGGCGACGCTCTTGGAGAGGGCGGGCAGGGCGGCGTGAACGGCTGGATTGCTGCGGAAAAGGTAGTGGAGGCCGGATTCGATCATGTTCCACATCCAGTTGAGCGCCTGTTTTTTCCTCTTCTCTTCGAGTTCCCCGCTCTTGGTCATGATTTCGCGGTAGCGTTCAATTTCGCCCCAGAACTCGACCATGCCTTCCTTTTTCAGCGCACTGACGCCGATCACCGGCGGACGCCAGTTTGGCGAATTCGGACGCAGCATATGCAGGGCCTGCTTCCATTGGGCGCGGGCAATCGCTCCGGCTCTCGGGTCGATATCGATCTTGTTGATGGCAACCAGGTCGGCGATTTCGACAATGCCCTTCTTGATCGCCTGCAGATCGTCGCCGGCGTTGGGCAGTTGCAGCAGGACGAACATGTCGACCATGCCGGCGACGGTCGTTTCGCTCTGGCCGACACCGACGGTTTCGACGAGAATCACGTCGTAGCCAGCCGCTTCGCAGACCAGCATGGCTTCCCGCGTTTTTTCCGCAACGCCACCGAGCGACCCGGCGGATGGGCTGGGGCGAATGAAGGCTTGTTCGCGCTGGCAGAGCAACTCCATGCGCGTCTTGTCGCCCAGTATGGATCCGCCGGAAACTGAAGACGAGGGATCGACGGCCAGAACAGCGAGCCGATGTCCGTTCTCGATCAGCCAGACGCCGAGTGCTTCGATGAAGGTCGATTTGCCGGCTCCCGGAACGCCGGAGATGCCGACACGAATGGCGCGTCCGGTATACGGCAGCAATGAAGCCACCACTTTTTGAGCGCGTTGCTGATGATCAATCCGGGTGGATTCGATCAGCGTGATGGTTTTTGCGAGTGCGCGCCGCTGGCCGGCGAGAACGCCGTCGACCAGTTGCTGGTCCACTGCGAGTAGCGCGTCTTCGGATGTGTTGTGCGCATCCATAGAACAGGAGTTCCTTCCTTGGCTTGGGTGGCGCTGCCTGAAAGAAAAACGTCACACCGGCGAAACCGGTGTGACGTACGGACAGCGTTGTTATGTTCAGGCCTTGCTTAAGCCTTGCAATGCGCCTTGCGGATTTCTTCCAGGACCTTGCGGGCGGAATCCTCAATACGCGTGCCCGGGCCAAAAACCGCCTTGGCGCCACCGGCAAACAGTGCATCGTAGTCCTGCGCCGGGATCACGCCGCCGGCAAAGACGATGATGTCTTCGGCGCCTTGATCTTTCAGCGCCTGCACGAGTTGCGGAACCAGAGTCTTGTGACCGGCGGCCAGCGACGAGCAGCCCACGGCATGAACGTCGTTCTCAATGGCCAGGCGGGCCGCTTCTTCCGGCGTCTGGAACAGCGGACCGACATCGATATCGAAGCCGAGATCGGCGAACGATGTGGCGACAACCTTGGCGCCACGGTCGTGACCATCCTGACCGAGCTTGGCGATCATGACGCGCGGGCGACGGCCCTCGGTTTCGGCAAATTTCTCGATGTCGGCCTTGATCGTTTCCCAGGTTTCAATGCCTTGCACGACGCCTCCGTAGACACCCGAAATGGTTTGATTGTTGGCGCGATGGCGGCCAAAGACCTTTTCCAGCGCATCGGAAACTTCACCGACCGTGGCGCGCAGACGCATGGCCTTGATCGAGAGATCGAGCAAGTTGCCTTCGCCACCCGCAGCACACGTGGTCAGCGCTTCAAGTGCGGCATTAACCGCCGTAGTGTCGCGGCTGGCGCGGATCTTCTTGAGGCTGGCGATTTGCTCTTCGCGGACGGCGATATTGTCGATGTCCCGAATATCGATAGCCGCTTCCTCGGCCAACTTGTACTTGTTGACGCCGACGATGACCTGCTTGCCGGAGTCGATGAGCGCTTGCGTTTCAGCGGCGCAGGTTTCAATCTTCATCTTGGCCCAGCCCGATTCAACGGCCTTGACCATGCCGCCCATCGCCTCAACTTCTTCGATGATCGCCCACGCCTTGTCTGCCATGTCCTGGGTCAGCTTTTCCATCATGTAGGAACCGGCCCACGGATCGACGACATTACAGATCTTGGTTTCTTCCTGAATGATGATCTGAGTATTACGCGCGATACGTGACGAGAAGGCAGTCGGCAGGGCAATGGCTTCGTCCAGCGCGTTGGTGTGCAGCGACTGGGTGCCGCCGAAGACCGCCGCCATAGCTTCAATGGTGGTGCGGATCACGTTGTTGTACGGGTCCTGCTCGGTCAGCGACCAGCCGGAGGTCTGGCTATGCGTGCGCAACATCATTGACTTCGGGCTCTTGGCACCAAGATTGGTCATGATGCGGTGCCACAACATGCGGGCCGCGCGCATCTTGGCAATTTCGAGGTAGAAATTCATGCCGACGGCCCAGAAAAACGACAGGCGGCCAGCAAACACATCAACGTCCATGCCGGAAGCGATACCGGTGCGCACGTACTCGGCGCCGTCGGCCAGCGTGAAGGCCATTTCGATCGCCTGATTGGCGCCGGCTTCCTGCATGTGGTAACCGGAGATCGAAATTGAGTTGTACTTCGGCATGTTCTGCGCCGTGTAGCCGAAGATGTCGGCGATGATCTTCATCGACGGCGTCGGCGGGTAGATGTAGGTGTTGCGCACCATGAACTCTTTCAGAATGTCGTTCTGAATGGTTCCGGAGAGCTTGTCCTGCGAAACGCCTTGCTCTTCGGCGGCGACGACGTAACCGGCGAGAACCGGCAGCACGGCGCCGTTCATGGTCATCGAGACGGAGATTTTGTCGAGCGGGATGCCGTCGAACAGGACCTTCATGTCTTCAACGGAGTCGATGGCCACGCCGGCCTTGCCGACGTCGCCGACGACGCGAGCATTGTCGGAATCATAACCACGGTGCGTGGCCAGGTCGAAGGCGACAGAAACGCCTTGGCCGCCGGCGGCTAGTGCCTTGCGGTAGAACGCATTGGATTCGGTCGCCGTGGAGAAACCAGCGTATTGGCGGATGGTCCAGGGACGCACTGCATACATGGTCGCTTGGGGGCCGCGCGTGTAGGGCGGGAAGCCAGGCAGCGTATCGGTGTAGGGAAGATCGGCAACATCAGCCTTGGTGTACAGTGGTTTGACGACGATGCCTTCAGACGTGACCCAGTTCAAGGCGTCCAGGTTTCCGCCGGGGGCGGACTTGGTAGCGGCCTTTTTCCAGGCGTCCAGATTGGATGAGTCAGGCAGCACGGGGCTGTTCTCGTTAGACATGGCAAAACCTTTCAGGAAGTAAAAATTCGGGGGCTTTTTGAACCGGTAATTCAGGAAGTCACGAGCTGTCCAAAAGCATCGTGTTGACGTGCGGTTTCAATCTTGCCTTGAGCGCGTAATGCTACTTTATCACCCGCATCAAAGCAAGGAGATGCAAGCGTTTCAGGCATTTCTTTCAGTAAAAGTCAATGGGTGAATGCTGCATGGGAAAAGCTGTCCAAGGGTTGTTTCGGCGCACTTGTTATTGGGTGCGCCTCCCTATTTGTTGTGGATAAATGCGCTTCCGACCTATGCCGGTGGGTATCACGCCAACATTTGGCTGTTCTGTCGTGGCAAGCTTTGATTGTCTGACGGAAATTTGATTTCCGCGCTGCATCAGAGGGTT
>JAIFNM010000247.1 GCA_020047725.1 Betaproteobacteria bacterium | reverse complement strand
ATCAACGCAGTAGCCGCACTTTCAAAAGCTTGAACTGCGAATAATGACGTTGGGTTGTTAAAGACCGGTTAGGGTTTGGTAAGAAAAAATATGCCAAGACCTGATGAATGCTTACGGTTTCATCGCTTAGGTCACGTGTGTCAAGGCAGGTTGCGGCTTAGAACTTGGGAATATGGCTTATTTTGAGAGCTCTTTCCGATCCATATTGCTTGCTAAGGTGGGCTTCAAGAAGACAAAAACTAAAGTCAACTGAACTTTCAAATCCCTCTTGCAAACGTCAACGGCTCCCGAAAGAGCCGCTGGCGAGTGCTATCGAAGTTCAGTCCTCAGATCAGTTGGACGAATCGTTCAAGCCTTTTCTTAGCAAGGTGTCGAGACGTGCAACTTCGTTGCCAACCATTGTGACGCTACTGCCGTCCTTGGCTGTCATGACCGTACCGGCCTTCGTGCTAACGGCGCGCCCCATTTTGCTTTCAACAGCCATCTTCCCGGTTTTAAAGACATAAACGATCGAACCGTCTTGCATCTCGATCATTTTCGTCGCTTCATTGCGGGCATCAATTTCGGCTGCAACTGCGAAGAACGGAACGGTACTCAGTGCGACAACCATCAACATTTTCTTAAGCATTTGATTACTCCTGGATTCAAACAACCTGCTACACATAAATTACTATCGTCAGAAATCTGACGCTTACTTGGTCCACCGATGTCATTTGTCATTTCCTGGCGAGTAAACAATCAACCGTAGATTGTATGGCAGCCTCGGTTGCGTGGTTTGATACGATACCCAGAGATCAGATCAACATGAACAATCGCAAGAACACCTGATCAAGATAGTGGCGGTTCAATTTATGCTCTGTGCGTTACCGTACGCACTTTGTATATTCTGTGTAACAGCATTGACTTCCGCTATGGAGCACAAATGGTGGATAAAGACATTCCGTTCGGTAGCGTACCGACGGGGTCATTGCTGACGTGTACAACGAAGATCTGGCGATTGGAAATACGGAGTCGTCCAGCAAACGATATGGTCAGTGGCAACAGTTCAGATTGAGGATGTAATCAAGCACAGGCCATTTTCCAGGAAACTCTGGCTTCGCTCTTTCATTCACGAAGGAACCCACATCATGAACATCTCAACCAGACAAACCCTTGTTGTCGCGTCTGTTGTTTCTGCTTTGCTGGTACTGTTATTCGGTGGCGGAATTGCGACCGGGACGATGATGAACGGTGGAGTGACCAGAAGCGGAAGCCTAGGTGCCATCAGCGAAATGTTGGTTCCGTTCCTGCTCTTTATCGCACTCGGCGTCGTGATCTTCTCGGTTGTTTTCAAAAGAAAAAATGTATCCAAGGGTAGACGAACTGACGTTTAATCCCTGTAAGCATTTCAAGGAAAAATTCAAGCGATCTCAATTCAAGAATTCTTCAGGGGAGACTCCAGTAACGACCCGCATCCATGGCAAGCTCAGTTGCTCTGGAATATCCATCAAACCGATTTTGTCGAGATCGTTTTGTTTCAGGGTGTAGTGCAGGGGAACAATTAAAGCAACAGCAACGGCAAGCGATACAGAGAGCATTGCCTGCCTGGATTTGCGACTGACCAGTCGAAGGTGACGGTATACGCCCAGTGCGATGCACGCACCAAGAACAATAGCTGACCAAACGCCATGGTTTGATTGGTAAAGATCAAAGACGAACAAGGCGGTATTCAAAGTAAACAGGCTAACAGTGGTGATGAATAATGTGCTTGCTCCGACGGTTCCATGGGCGGTAAAGGTCGTCATGCGATGCGCGGATCGCGACGCCACCCACCAAAGACCAGACCAGAGCAATACAGCGGCAGCCCAAGTCAGAAATTCCAGACTCACAGCGCCATATCGGCCAGGGCCGGTGGCGTCGACCCACGTCAGCAGGCTCATCAATCCCGGCGCCATCAGCAACCAGACACCAAAAGTGATCCACCCTTGCGTGTCGGTTGTACTCTTGTCCAGGATCTCGGGAGCAACGGCGGAATCAGAGCGCCAGATGCGTATTTGGGTATGCCCCAGTCGAATGGAGTCGCCCGCATTGATGTGGACGGTGGCTTCCTGGCGCTGGTTGCCGCGCGCCGGGATCGAGAAACCATTCAACGTTCCCAAATCAGTCAGCCTGAAGCTGTTTTCTTCATCTGCATCAAGTAGAAGGTGTCTGGCAGCGAGATAAGGATCATCAAGCGCCAGATCCGCCTCGAACCCGCGTCCGATGACGATAGGCATCGTGAAAAGACGCTCGCGACGCAAAGTCTCGCCATTACGTCCGAGAACTTCAATAACAGCTAGCGTTTCCATTCAATCGACTCCAGATACCAGCGAGCGAGTCGCTTGATGTTGCTTTCGGTAAAACCCCGAAGCGTTAGCTCTCCGACCAGGCCAACATCGCTGCTATCGACCGTAACCAGGCGCAAGTGGGCATCCATCAATCCATCGAGCTGCCTGTACTGTCGTGTGCAGAGCGACACGCGGGCCGTACCCCCTTTCAACGTGACAAATGAGGTTCGGCACTCGTAAGCACCCAGTATTTTCCTGTCACCTCCGTCGTCCTTGTCACTGCCAAACTGATTCGAGAGCCTTGCCACGAAGCGCACGGGATCCAGGCGAAGATTCCTGATCACGCGGTAGTCAGTAGCAAACACCCCGACCAAATGTTTTCGTCCGGCGGATATGGGAAGAGTGGCAAGGCAGGAGATTGATTCCAGCGCGTAGCCGTCTTCTTCTTCCCTGTTTGAACTGCCACTGCAGCGAGACGCTGATCCTGGTTCGACGGGCAGAGTGAAAGGGCCGATCTGCTGCATCCCTGGCAACGCGCCCAAAATGTCACTCGTGATCTTTTCCTGTCCGTCGATCATTCCCTGCCTTGCCTCGCTGAGCAAATCATCCGGGGCCGGGTTCCTTTTCCCGGGCTTGGCGATGAGCGTTGCCAATTTTCTCGCCGGAACCAGGAAGCCCATCGAATCGCCATCACTGCGGCGGGCGACATTGATGCCGAAGACATCACCAGATGAAGCAAGCGCAGGGCCACCACTCATCCCCGCATTGATCGGGGCCGTGAAGTGGTAGTGTCCGGTAAGGGATTTTTCTTCGGCACCGTTAAACGTTCCTTCAACCACCGTAAAGCCGATGCCCTTGGGGTTGCCGAGAGAAAAACCCTTGTCACCCCTGGCGAGAGGCGTCCGGCGGAGCACGAACGGAGTCCCGGTCTCGCCGCTGATCTTGAGCAGCGCAAGGTCGCTCATTGAATCGATAGCCACCACGCTGACCGGGATATGAACCCCATCGGTGCGTACGGCTTCAATACGATACGTACCGGGTTCCAGGACAATGCTTGAGACGACGTGCCAGTTGGTGGCGATCAGTCCATCCTGGCTTACGAGGAAGCCAGACCCAGTCGAGTTCTCGACGGCACCATCCTGAGTCAGAGTGCGAATCTGATAGATGCGGCCTTTCGCGGCCTCGAAGAGCCTGCTCGCGTTTCCTATATCTTGATTTGCCACGACGGAAACAGCTGAATCAGCCGAAACAGTCGTGGAAAAAATGCTGGCAACGAAAATTGTAACGACAGTTGCAACGATCGGGACTAAACGAAATGTCCGCGAAGAAGAAACAAGGAATTGACTGTGCAGCAAAGGCTGACCTGCTTTCTCTGAATCAAGCACACATCGCATTCAATGCCGGCAGCACCTGTTCACGGGAGTAATCGTTGGGTGTCCGCAGAAAAACGGCGCAACCCTTGGATCGCATCATATTGTCGGGAAATCGGCTCCGCGAGCCACGGATTCCCATGCTGAAAACTCTTTGCGCAGATCGTCCAGCTTGGCCGTAGCGAGGTCGAAAGCCGCATTGCCGAGGAGCAGGCGATGTGGCGGGTTTGCAGACTCGACAGCCATGACGATGGCGTGCGCCGCACGGACCGGATCACCCGGCTGTTTGCCCGAGTGCCCCCGTATCTGGCTACGTCTGGCACCCGCCGTTTCTGCGTAATCAGCGATGGTTTGCTGGCTTTCGTTTGCTGAACGCCCGGCCCAGTCGGTCCGGAAGCCACTCGGTTCGACGACCATCACCTTGATACCCAGTGGTTCAACTTCTTGCCACAATGCTTCGGACAGGCCTTCCACCGCAAATTTCGTCGCGCTGTAATAGCCGAGTGCCGGAAAAGAGCGAAGGCCGCCAAGTGACGACAGATTGACGATGAATCCACTGCGCTTGTTTCGCATTCCAGGCAGAACGGCACGAATCATTCGTCCAAGGCCGAACACATTGACTTCGAACATTCGCCGAACCTGTTCATCTTCGCTTTCTTCAACAGCACCGAAGTAGCCGATCCCGGCGTTATTTACGAGGACATCTATACCGCCGAATTTTGTATAGGCTTCCTTGATGGCATGGTCGATTTGGCCTTGATCGGTCACATCGAGTTTGAGCACTAATGCGTTTCCAATAGAGGCCAATCCTGCCAGATCTTCCGGGTTGCGCGCAGTCACGACTACACGGTAGCCGCATTCCAACAGATGTCTGGCAAGTTCGCGACCAAACCCGGTTGAACAGCCAGTAATCAACCAGACCGGCTTTTCGGCGGCCATGGATTCCTTGTGATTCGATGTCATGGTGATATCTCCTTTTCAGCGATCGAATGTAGTGCCGATAAGCGGGTACGTCAATCGCACCGACCTTTTAACTGCAAACCACCGAGTCAGCAGGATTTGGCCGCGTGAGCATTCTTTCAGCCTGATGCGAGGTGATCTGTTCGCCAGCACACCGATACCCGTATGTCGGGCGATCCGTCAGTGCACTGTTTTTTGGAATTTACTCCCTATGCGCGCCAGCGCACAGAGCGGATGGCATATACCGCGCATATTCAGTCACCCTCTGGCGAATTGAAGAGGCTTTTGCAAAAACTGATTCACAGGCGCAACAGCGTGTTCTCACAGAACTGAAGCAGCACACCTGACTTGAATCGATACAGGAGTGGATCAATGAACTCGTCACCGAATCGAATCGAAATCCTGGCGCCACTCTCCGGCGTTCTGGTCCCCCTGGAATCCGTGCCCGACCCGGTTTTTGCCGAGAAAATGGTCGGCGATGGCGTCTCGCTCGATCCAACATCGGGCGACTTGCTTGCACCGGTTGCCGGGACGGTGACCCAACTGCATCGGGCGAATCATGCGCTCACTATTACTACCGAGCAGGGCCTTGAAGTGCTGCTGCATATCGGTATCGATACGGTAACGCTCAAAGGAGAGGGGTTCATTCCGAAGGTGAAGCAGGGCGACCACGTGGAAATTGGCCAGACCTTGATCAGCTTTGATGGTGATCTCGTCGCGCGCAAGGCACGCAGCCTGCTAAGCCAGATACTGATCGCCAACGTCGAGAAGGTCACACGCTTCATTCCAGGCAGCGGCATCGTTGTTGCGGGAAAATCGGTAGTATTGACCCTGGAACTCGCTGGTGCCGAAACCGCTGGCACCGCAGATGCCGCAGACACCGCCCCAATCGAAGAGGTTGCTGGTAAGGCCATCACCGGTGACGAGATCATCCTTCCCAATCCGTCAGGGCTGCATGCGCGCCCGGCAGCGATGCTGGCGACCGAGGCCAAGAAATTCAAGTCTGACGTGCGTATGGTGCGTGGTTCGGATGAAGCCAACGCGAAATCCGTGGTCGCGATCATGGGTCTCGCAACCCAGCACGGCGACGCCATAAGGATCAAGGCTTCCGGCCCCGATGCCGACGAGGCTATCCGTAAAATCTCGGCGATGCTCGCCGATGGTTGTGGCGAGAAGCCTGGTGATGCGCCGGAGGCTCCTGTTCCCGTCGCTGCGCCTGCTGTACGTGTAACAGCTAGCTCGGATAATGAACTTGTGGGTGTTTCGGCATCTCCCGGCCTGGCTGTCGGTCGTGTCGTGCAGTATCACCAGGAAAAGATCGAAGTAGCTGAAACCGGCGAACCCCCAGCACTTGAGCGTAGCAAGCTGCATGCAGCACTGCGCGAAGCACATGACCAGATCGAAGCACTCAAGCCTCAGCTTTCCGATCCTTCCAAAACAAAAATACTCGACGCACACCAGGTGTTGCTGGACGATCCCGATCTGGTTGATCTCGCAATTAAAGGCATCAACCAGAACAAGAGCGCAGGCTTTGCCTGGCGTGCGGCCTTCACGGAATACGCCAGCCGACTCGAAAAACTCGAGGGTGACAAAAACGCCCTGCTGCGTGAACGCGGCAACGACATCCGCGACGTGGGTCGCCGCGTCCTCGCTCTCCTGGCCGGTGTAAAGCAGGCTCAGATCGTCGTGCCTGAAGGCTCGATCCTTGTGGCTGCAGAACTCACGCCGTCCGATACCGCGTCGCTGGATCGTAGCAGGGTGGTGGGTTTTTGTACGACCTCCGGTGGTTCGACCAGCCATGTGGCGATTCTTGCGCGCTCGCTTGGTATTCCGGCCATTTGCGGCATCGACGAAGCGGCTTTGACGCTGGAGGGTGGCGTGATGGTCATACTCGACGGATCCAAAGGGTTGCTCTATCGTAACCCGAGCGAGGCCGAAATCGCGCAGGCCAACGAACGTATTGCCCGTCAGGCCACCAAGCGCGACGAAGAAAAAGCTGATTCAGCGGCACCGGCCATTACGACCGATGGGCATCACATCGAAGTCGTCGCCAACGTGCGAAATGCACAGGAAGCACAGGAAGGTGTGGCCAATGGCGCTGAAGGCGTTGGCCTGCTTCGTTCCGAGTTTCTTTTCGACAATCGCGATACCGCACCGGATGAGGAAGAGCAGGCCGTCGCCTATGTTGCCGTGGCCGAAGCCGTCGGCCGCGAACGTCCGCTGGTCGTGCGCACGCTGGATATTGGCGGAGACAAACCACTACCCTACATGCCGCTGCCCGAGGAAAACAACCCCTTCCTTGGCCTGCGCGGTGTGCGGGTGAGTCTTGAGCATCCGGAAATGTTCCGTACCCAGTTGCGAGCGATCCTGCGTGCGGCGCGGCTGACCCGCTTGCACATCATGTTCCCGATGATCGCCACGCTCGAAGAGTTGCGTGAAGCCAAGGCCATCCTCGCCGCCATCCTGGCTGAGGAACACGCAGCCACTGGTTTTACCAATGTGCAGGTCGGCGTGATGATCGAGGTGCCATCGGCTGCGATCATGGCCGAACAGTTTGCCCGCGAGGCCGATTTCTTCTCGATTGGCACCAATGACCTGACGCAATACACGCTGGCCATGGACCGCAGCCATCCCAGGCTCGCCAAAAAGGCCGATGGCCTCAATCCCGCTGTTCTGAAACTGATCGCCCTGACCTGCGAAGGTGCCCGCAAGCACGGCAAATGGGTTGGCGTGTGCGGTGGCATGGCCTCCGATGCGATGGCCGTGCCGGTGCTGATTGGTCTTGGGGTTGATGAATTGTCGGTTTCAGTTCCGGCTATTCCGGCGATCAAGGCGCTGGTCAGGCGTCTTTCGTTCGCCGAGTGCGAGTTGCTGGCACAGGAAGTTGTTCAGATGGGTACTGCCACCGAAGTGCGCGAGCGTCTCGTGGCATTTGCAGATTGATCCGAAGTCATTAATTCATAACAAGACCTACAGGAGTCCCACCATGTTCAAGAATGCTTTTGCAGTCCTGCAAAAAATCGGCAAAGCGTTAATGCTGCCGGTGGCCGTGTTGCCGGTAGCCGGCTTGTTGCTGGGTATCGGCGCGACGGATTTTCACACGACCAATCAGGTCGTACTCGCCATCCTGGCGCTGATGAAAAACTCGGGCGACGTGATTTTCGGCAACTTGCCGCTGATCTTCGCTATCGGCGTGGCGCTCGGCTTTACGGAAAATGATGGCGTCGCGGCGATTGCGGCGACCATCGGCTTTCTGGTGATGACGGTGACGCTTGGTGTCATGGCAGGCATCCAGGGCGTCAAGCCGGATACGATCCTGGGCTTACCGTCGATGCAGACCGGCGTTTTTGGCGGCATCCTCGCCGGCGGTCTGGCAGCTTTCATGTTCAATCGCTTTTTCCGAATCTCGCTACCGTCCTACCTTGGTTTTTTTGCCGGCAAGCGCTTCGTTCCGATTGTTACGGCGATCTCGGCCATTGTGCTGGGTGCCGTGCTTTCCTTCGTCTGGCCGCCCATCGGTGGTGCCATCAAGACGTTCTCGCATTGGGCCGCCGTCAGCGATCCAAGAACGGCAGCGACGGTCTATGGCTTCGTCGAACGTCTGCTGATTCCCTTTGGTCTGCACCACATCTGGAACGTCCCGTTCTTCTTTGAAATGGGCAGCTTCCTCGATCCGAGCACCGGCAAGATGGTGAGTGGCGACATTACCCGTTTCTTTGCCGGCGACCCGACGGCAGGAATTCTCTCCGGCGCCTTCCTGTTCAAGATGTTCGGCCTCCCGGCGGCGGCTATCGCCATCTGGCACTCGGCGAAACCGGAACATAAAGTGGCCGTCGGCGGCATCATGATCTCCGCCGCGCTCACGTCCTTCCTGACCGGTATCACCGAACCGATCGAGTTCTCCTTCCTTTTTGTCGCACCAGTGCTGTACTTCATCCACGCCTGTCTGGCAGCCTCTGCGCAGTTTGTTGCCAATACACTTAATATGCACATGGGCTTCACCTTCTCGCAGGGCGGCATCGATTTCCTGATGTTCAACCTGATCGGCAGCAAGGCACAGGGCGCGTGGTACGTGTTCATCCTCGGCCCGATTTACTCCGTAATCTATTACACCGTGTTCCGTTTCGTGATCCAGAAATTCAATCTCAAAACCCCCGGTCGTGAAGACGAAGTCGCAGGCGCCGCCCCGATAGTCATGAGCGAAGGCAAGTTCGGCAAAGCTCGCGACCTGGTTATGGCATTCGGTGGTCGCAAGAACATTACCAGCCTCGACGCCTGTATTACCCGCCTGCGGGTTGCCGTGAAAGATCCCACGAAGGTCGATCAGCCCAAGCTCAAGGCCATGGGCGCAACGGGAGTCATGGTTGTCGGGAATGGCTTCCAGGCGATCTTCGGACCCTTATCGGAAAACATGAAAGGCGAAATGGAGGATTACCTCAAAGTCGCCGGCCCGGAAGCCGATGGCGATGCGACACCTGTAACGACACCGGCAGCCCCTGTTGCTGAAGCAGGGAAAGTTGCACCGACAGAGGCCGCAGCAGCTACTCCAGTTACTCCGGCGACTGTAGACGCAGTTGAGGACTGGGTTCGCGAAGCAGCCGGTCCGATGCTGGCTTCCCTTGGTGGTCGCGCCAATGTTCGCAAACTGGACGCCGTAGCATTTACCCGCTTGCGCGTGGAACTGGCTGATGCCTCGAAATTCGACGAGGCGGCGGCCAAGCTCTCCGGCGTTGTCGCGGTCATGACGGTGGCTCCCGGTGTATTGCATCTGATTATCGGAGACAAGGCGGAGCAGTTTGCCCGAGCCTTGACAGCGAGCTGAAACAACTTCGCTCACATACAAACACACGACACCAGTCATCATCCGACGGAGTAAAAAATGGATCAGCACACGCTTCCCGCTTCAGATGGTTCAGAAAGCACCCACAAAGCCAGTTCCATCAATCACCGGGTTGTCCTGAATTCGCGACCGGTTGGCGTTCCGGCCCCTCACAATTTCCTGCTTGAAGAACGCATTGCTGCGGAGCCTGCAGACGGTCAGATGCTCCTGCGTACCCTTTACCTTTCGCTTGATCCTTACATGCGTGGTCGCATGAGCGATGCGCCGTCCTACGCTGCACCGGTGGCCGTTGGTGAAGTGCTTATCGGCGCTACGGTCTCACGCGTCGAAATGTCCCGGAACCTGAATTTCCGTCCGGGCGATCTCGTTCTCGGTTTTTGCGGCTGGCAAGGCTACGCCATCTCCGA
Source organism: Betaproteobacteria bacterium (assembly GCA_020047725.1). Taxonomy (GTDB): domain Bacteria; phylum Pseudomonadota; class Gammaproteobacteria; order Burkholderiales; family Rhodocyclaceae; genus Propionivibrio. The sequence goes on along the minus strand of JAIFNM010000247.1, from coordinate 7,844 downwards.
CGGAACGGGGCTTACCAAGCTTGATCCACAGATGGAACAACCGTCTCTTGCCCTGGGGATACTGGGGATGCCCGGATTTACGGCGTATATGGGCTTGCTCGATATCGGCCAGCCGAAAACCGGCGAAACCGTGGTCGTCGCGGCCGCAAGCGGAGCCGTTGGCTCAGCCGTCGGGCAAATCGCCAAGCTCAAGGGGTGCTACGTCGTTGGTGTAGCGGGTGGCACAAGCAAGTGCCGCTACGTTGTCAAAGAACTGGGTTTCGATGCTTGCATCGATCATCGCAGCGACGATCTTTCGCAGCAACTGGCCGCAGCCTGCCCAAAAGGCATCGACGTCTATTTTGAAAGTGTCGGCGGTGCGGTCTTTGATGCTGTTTTGCCTCTTCTGAATACCCGCGCGCGAATTCCTCTGTGCGGGTTGATTGCTCATTACAACGAAACCGAGTTACCACAGGGCCAGGATCGCCTTGGATTGCTGACACGAACGCTGCTAACCAAACGTATCACGATGCAGGGTTTCATCATTTTCGATGATTATGGTGATCGTTACGGTGAGTTCTACCAACAGATGAGCGATTGGCTCAAGGAAGGCAAGATCAGGTTCCGCGAAGACATTGTTGACGGTCTTGAGAACGCACCGCACGCGTTTATTGGCCTGCTCGAAGGAAAGAATTTCGGCAAGCTGATCGTTCGCGTCGCGACCTGAGGGGGCTCGCGCCAATCAGCCGTGCTCGCTTGGATAGAGCCAGTATCAGGCTCTATCCAAGCGAGCACGGCAAACCAATGTATACGCTGGTGCACAAAGGAAACTAGCCTATTCCCACAGACTTTTCGGAGCCGGACCTTTCAAACGTTCGACTATCCGGTTCATGATTTCAGCATCGATCTCATGGCCAATGGAAGGCAGTAGATCGACGGTTACGTCGCTGCCGATACCGAGGAGATGATGTTCTGCCTCAACCGTGTATCGGTAGGGAATGACTACATCCTGCTCGCCATGCAATAGATGCAGCGCCGTCTGCGGTGCTGTTTTAGCGGGTAGTCTGGCAAAGCGACCAGCAATCGCCACCACTTGACCGGCCAGCGCAGGGAACGTGCAGGCCGCTTCAAGTGCCATGATTGCTCCCTGCGAGAACCCTACGAGAATGGTCGTTGCCGCAGTGGCATCCTCGTTTTTCTGCCAGGCATGGACCTCGGCCAGAAATTCGGGCATGGCTGCGGCTACACGTTCGGGACGGTTGTCCTCGGTCACGTCTTGCACCGAGAACCATTGATGGCCCCATGACATATCCGATGGGAAGCGGGCTGCAATACTGACAACAGTGGCCTGGCGAAATTCGCCTGCCAAACGATGTCCCAGTGGCACCATGTAATCGGGTGTTGCTCCAACACCATGAAACAGCAGAATGAGTTGATCCGGGCGTTTGCTGCCTTGCTGGACCACAATTGAATTCGAATTCACCTTAATTACCTCCGAACATGAAACTGGACACGGAAATGCCGCCGAAAAAATGTCTTCATGATAGACAAGCGCGGCCTTGTCATCGCCGGCCGCGCCAACGTCAATCAGGAGCAGCAGCAGATGATCCTCCTGCGGATGAGCACTTTTGGCTGATGGTGCTGATTCCCAATCGACGAATCGGGAAATACGTTCAGTCGGACTGGCAAAAGCTCATTACTCCCAATACGGCATGCGTTCGTAATACGTGTGAATGTCACGATGCCACTTCTCGTCGGACATCAGAGGCCAGTGATCCGAATCGAATCCAGGCGCTAACTCAAGCCGTTCCCTGGAAACATGGAGAATGTACTCACTTCCGACCAGGTCGCTTTTCGTGACGTTGTATTCGAGGGCGCTGAACGGGATGGCAAACAGTTTCTCCCCCAGACCGAGAAATCCGCCAAAGGTCACGACGGCATACGCGACCTTGCCGGTACGCGGGTCGATGACGATTTCCTTGACATCGCCCAGATGGTCCCCTTTTGGATTGACCACATTGGTGCCGATAATGGTGGATGCTTTTATGGGTGAATTTGAAAACTCTCGCAGTTGACTCATTTTGATTCTCCTTTTGAATGATGATGATGGAAACGGAAAATTGTGATGCATCCTGCCTGATCAGACAGTCAGGCAAGGAAGTCAGCACGTTGAATTCCCGCAAATAGACTGAACCGTTGATTTCGTGCTGACAGTGCGATAGCGCACATGGCCTGCATGAATCAAGAAGCTAAGCCGCTGAGAATGCCAGCAGGCGGTCGGTGTTTTCCAGCACGGTACGAGCTTTCAGCAATTCGTCGTTGCTGCCATGCACCATGAGCAGGTATTTGTCGACCTTGAGTGCCGTTTCGTATTTGATGACCTGATCCTTGGGAACTCCGATCTGGGTTAATGCCGCGCCCAGAGCAGATAGACCGCCCACGACCACGGCACCCTCAAGGGCGCTTACCAGTGCTGCCACCACCGGTCCTGCCATCGCTACGAGGCCAACTCCGGGGAAAAAGAATACAGCCGGGACGAACAACAAACCCCATATGCCGCCCCAGAAGGCGCCTGTGCCGCCCCAAGCCTTGATCTTGTCGCTTGCCGTGTAGAAGCCAAGTGGATGTTCTTCGGTGTGATAGCCTTTGCCGACCAACGACAGCTTCTTTACGTCGAAACCGGATCGGCCCAACGATTGGATAGCTGCCTCGGCTTCGACATGCGTGTTAAAAACAAAGAATGGTGAGTTATCTTTTTCCATGATTTTTCCAGAATTTGTGGGTCGGTGTTCCCGTGTTGAAGGGCGTTTGGATGTCCTCAATGATGAGGATTTCAAAGAAGTTCAGCTGCTTACCGTGATGTTGTCCACAACGTTTCGCACGCCCGTGGCACCCCAGGCGCAGTGCCACGCCAAGTCACGTTCAGCCCACGTACTTACCCTGCCAGTCAAGGTCACATCATCACCACGGATCGTGACCGAAACTACTGGCGCATTATTTGCTGCACGTCGTTTCAAGGCGGTCTCAATATCTGATTCGATGGCACTCAATGACGCCTTGGGCCCGATGAGGATATGGTCACTGACCCCGGTAACGCCCATGAGATAACGTACTGCTCCGGTGGCAGCCTGTTTCTGATACTGCCATTCCACCTCCCCAGACAGGGTGATCCAGCCATTTTCGACCATGACCTTGATCGCGCCCTTCGGCAAGACAGACATCCAATCCAATACGTTTTGCGCCGCAAGTGCGATTTCCGCATCCACGCGTTTGCCCAAACCAAAGAGCCTGACGTCCATCTCAATAGCCAGTGCTTTGACGCCTGACACCCGCTGTGCTGCACGTTCGGCATCCCATTTTTCTGCGTAACTACTGACGTGGCCGGCCAGCGTCACGATTCCATCATTTACTTCGACACCAATGCCCGCGGCGTTCACCGAAGGTTCCCACTTCAGTTCTGCCAGAACATCCTGTTGCAACTGTGAATCGGTCTTCATGTGATTTCTCCGCGTTTATAAGGGAGGTTCAATGTGCTTGGAATGTGAATTCCGATCTGTGCGTTATCGAACAGATGGCATTAAAAAATCACAATAGGCTTCGCGAAGCTGGCGGAAGTGCTTTCTCTGCAGCGATACCCATGGTGGCGAAAGAGCTGGAGACCGTAATGTCCAACGAAAAACAGAGCTGGTGGCTGACGCCGCTTTCGGAGCCCCAGGCAGAGCAGGCGACCGATGCCGCCGGCCTGTCGAGTGTTGAAGCCAAACGCCGGCTGGAGCAATTCGGCCCAAACCTGTTTCGTGAGCGCAAGGAAAAATCCTTGGTGCTCCAGTATCTGACGCGATTCAAGAACCCCCTGGTCATCATTCTTCTCGTCGCCAGTTCAGTGTCGGCATTCACCGGAGAAGTCACCAATTTCATCATCATCAGCTGCATTGTCTTGCTCAGCGTGACGCTGGATTTTGTCCAGGAACATCGCGCCAATGCGGCGGCGGAAAAACTGCGCCAGTCGGTTTCCGTACAAACCAAGGTGTTGCGCGATGGCAAACCGCTAGAAATCCCGGTGGCCGACGTGGTGCCGGGTGATCTCGTCGTGCTTTCAGCGGGTGACATGATTCCCGCCGATGGCCGGGTGATCGAGTCGAACGATTTCTTTGTAAAGCAATCCTTGCTGACCGGCGAGCCCTATCCGGTGGAAAAGAAGCCGGGCGAACTGCCCGAAACTGCCACGGAACTGCAGGAAGCAACCAACGCGGTATTCATGGGCACTTCGGTCGTCAGCGGCAGCGCCCAAATGCAGGTTGTGAAGACGGGCGCGGATACTTCCATCGGCGAAATTGCCGACAGCATCTCCCGACCCGCCGAGCCGACGTCCTTCGAGATCGGTACCCGCCGCTTCGGTGTGCTGATCATGCGCTTGACCATCCTCATGGTGATGTTTGCTTTGCTGGTGAACACCTATTTCGACAAGCCCTGGCTTGAATCCTTTCTGTTCGCCGTGGCGCTTGCCGTCGGGTTGACGCCGGAACTCTTGCCGATGGTGATTTCGGTAACCCTGTCGCGCGGTGCCATGCGCATGGCAAAGAAGCACATGATCGTCAAACGGTTGACGGCCATTCAGGATCTGGGCTCGATGGACGTGTTGTGTACCGACAAGACCGGCACCCTGACCGAGGCCAAAATCCGCCTGGAAAAGCATGTGGATGCGTCAGGAAAGCCGAGCGAGCGGGTACTCGAACTGGCATATTTCAACAGCTTCTTCGAAACCGGGTTGAAGAGTCCACTCGACGAAGCCATTCTCGATCACCAGCACATCGATATCGGCAAATGGAAAAAAGTCGACGAAGTGCCTTTCGACTTCGAGCGCCGCCGCGTTTCCGTACTGATTGATGACGGCGAAAAACGCTGGCTGGTAGTGAAAGGTTCACCGGACGAGATCGTCGGGCTGTGTACGCACTACGAAGCGGAAGGTGTCGATAATCAGCGCGCCGTTGACGCTGCAGCGCTGGCGTTGATTCATGCCCAGTATCACGCGCTGGAAGAGGAAGGCTACCGGGCGCTGGGCATTGCCTGGCGGCAGGTGGCTCAGGATCATCCGCATGCCGTGGTGAGTGATGAATCGGAGCTGGTACTCACCGGTTTCGCGGCCTTCCTCGATCCTCCCAAGGAAAGCGCTGCTTCGGCGCTGGCCGCCCTGGCAAGGGTCGGCGTAGCGATCAAGATCGTAACCGGCGACAGCGATCTGGTGACCAGGCATGTCTGCGCCGAGCTGAAAATCCCCGTAACTGGCGTCCTGACCGGGAAGGAAATCGTGCTGCTGGATGATTACGCGCTGCAAGCGCAGGCCGAAACAGCGAATCTATTCTGCCGGGTCAATCCGGCGCAGAAGGATAGGGTGATTCTGGCGCTCAGGGCGCGCGGCCACGTGGTCGGCTATCTGGGCGACGGCATCAACGATGCGCCATCGCTGCATTCGGCGGACGTCGGGCTATCGGTTGATTCAGCCGTCGATGTAGCCAAGGAAGCGGCCGACATCATTCTCCTGAAACATGACCTGCACGTATTGCATGCGGGCGTGCTCGAAGGACGGCGTACCTTTGGCAACATCATGAAGTACATCATGATGGGCACCAGTTCCAATTTCGGCAACATGTTCAGCATGGCTGGCGCAGCGCTATTCCTGCCTTTCCTGCCGATGTTGCCGACGCAGATTCTGCTCAACAACATTCTCTACGACATCTCCGAAATACCGATCCCGCTGGACAAGGTCGATTCGGTCGATATTCACGCTCCACGGGTGCTCGACATGATCTTCGTGCGCAATTTCATGCTGGTGATCGGGCCGATCAGCTCGATTTTCGACTTCCTCATCTTCTACGTCATGCTGACTGTCTTGCAGGCCGACGAAAAGCTATTTCAGACCGGCTGGTTCGTTGAGTCGCTGTGCACGCAGGTACTGGTCATTTTCATCATCCGCACCCGTGGCAATCCTCTGAAAAGCCGTGCCCATCCTCTGTTGACCGTCACGTCGCTGACGGTTGTCGCCATTGCAGTGCTCTTGCCGTTCTCGCCGATCGGCACGTATTTCGGATTTGTGCCACCGCCAGTCAAGTTCTATTTCATCCTCGGAGCCATGCTGATTGTTTATCTCGCTGCCGTTGAATTGGCCAAACAGGGCTTTTATCGATGGGCAGTTGCGAAGAAGAGCGGCCAGAAACCGGCCTGAAGCCAATATACTTGGGCCATGAGCCGAATCATTCATGCCGCGTTGCTAGTCGCGTCGCTAGTCATTTTCCTGCCGGGGCCAAGTGCGCAAGCACAGGAGTATGTCGAAGCCCCACGCGTTGTCGCCGCCCTGGCGCAGGGTTTGGCGGCGGAACGTGGTATCGGCATCAAGCAGAACGTTGATCTGGCCACCGAACTCTATTGTGACGCGGCGACCATGGGCAGCTCGGAGGGGTTTTTCCGCATCGGACGCATGCTGGCGCAGGGATCGTCCAAACGACGTAACCCGAGTCTAGCCAATGCCTATCTCGCCCTGGCTGCCCGACTCGGACACCGCGAAGCAGCCATGCTCCATGACCCGCACGTCGAGAATGGAAGAATCGATGAGATTTGCCGGATCACTCGCGGCCACGTCGCCGAACCAAAGTTTGATCTTGACGGCTACATTGCCGGATTGACGAAGGACAAGCGAAACCTCGCCGCACTCATCCGCAAGAGAGCACCGTACTACGGCGTCGATGCGCGCATGGCGCTGGGGATTGCCCTTGCCGAATCGAACCTCGACGCCAACGCCGTTTCACCGAAGAACGCCCAGGGCGTGATGCAACTCATCCCCGATACCCAGGAACGCTTTGGCGTACAGAAACCGTTCGATGCGGAACAGAACATCAAAGGCGGGCTGGCCTACCTGAAATGGCTACAAACCCGCTTCAACGGAAATCTGACGCTGGTCGCTGCCGCCTACAATGCAGGAGAGGGCAATGTGGATCGCTATGGCGGAGTTCCTCCGTTCCGCGAAACGGAAGACTACGTGCGGCGGGTACTTCAGTTCTCCGGGTTGGACTAGATGACTATCATTTTAATCAGCCTGCAACTCCCGTGGATAGGCGATCTTCGCCATGTAGGCTTCGAGATCCGCATGAATATTGGCTTACAGAGCCTCAATGCTCAAGAAGGCTGTCCTGCTTGCACCACAGGTACGCTAGATGAAAACAACGCACACTAACCACGCGCATCACCCCAGCGCAATTGGCAGCGATCATCGCCGATGTAGGTCGTTTTGCCCGCGCGATCTACGCAATAGCGCGGAGACATGACCATTTCCGAAAATTCCATGCCCTCGCCAATCCGGGTGTATTCAAACAGTACGCTGCGAATAACCTTAGCCCCCTTGCGCAGGTGGCTGCCATGACCAATCCAGGCCGGCCCGATGATCGAACAGCCATGCTCGACGCTTACGCTCGAACCGATATATACCGGCCCGACGATCTTCGAGCTCTCCCAACTGATCGAGGTATTGGGCCCGACCCAGATGCCGGGCTGAATTTCCTTGCCGGGCATGGTCATCTCCGCCACTTCGCCGCGTAGCACGCGTTGAAGTACGGACCAATAATCCGTCACCCGGCCAATATCGATCCAGTTGAAGAAGCGGTTCTGCGCGTAAAACGGCAAACCTTTCTCGGCCATCAGCGGGAACAATTGGCTGCCGATATCAAACGTGACATTGGAGGGCACCAGATCCAGTACCTCGGGCTCAAAAATATAGATGCCGGTACTCGCCAGATTCGATTTAGCCTCGGCCGGGCTGGGTTTTTCTTGGAACGATTGCACTCTGCCTTCGCAATCAGCCACAACAATCCCGT
>JAIFNM010000065.1 GCA_020047725.1 Betaproteobacteria bacterium | reverse complement strand
GTCGGGCTGGCGACGATCATGGCCTGGCTGCCGACCTTCTCGGCCTGGCATTTCTGCTTGATGTCGGCCAGCGTGCCGCGAATGATTTTTTGCTCACCCGGCCAGCTGGCTTTCTGCACGACGAGGATCGGCGCATCGTCCTTCCAGCCGGCGGCGCGCAGCGCTTTCTGAACCTCGTGCAGCAAGGTGATCGAAAGGTAGATGCACAGCGTGCAGTGATGGCTGGCCAGCGCTTCGAGGTCTTCGCCCTCGGGCATCGGCGTGCGCCCGGCGACGCGGGTGAGGATCACCGTCTGCGTCACTTCGGGCAGGGTCAGCGTTTCGCCGGCCGCAGCCATCGAGGCCATGGCCGAAGAGACGCCGGGAACCACGGCCCAGTCGATGCCGGCGGCAGTCAAAGGTCGGGTCATTTCGATCAGCGCGCCATAGAGGCCGGGGTCACCCGTCTGCAGGCGAACGACGGTGGCGTGGCGGCTGGCCTGATCAAGCAGCCAGGCGGTCATTTCGTCGAGCGTCATGTCTTTCGAGTCGCGGATCGCGCAACCGGCCGGGGCGTGCAGTGTGGCGGCCTGGTCGACCAGCGAACCGGCGTAGAGGATGGCGCCGGATTCTGCCAGCAGGCGGCGCCCCTTGACCGTGATCAGGTCGGGGTCGCCGGGGCCGGCGCCGACAAACCAAATTTTGCCGGGCATCAGTTACTGCTCCAATGAGTTAGCGACATGCCGCTTCCTTCCCATGATTCGTTGTTTCGAGCCGGGTCAGCAGTTCGGCGTGCGAACGCGGTGCCGGCTGCTGCGCGAGCAGCCCCTGAGCGGCGAGGTGGCGATGCAGTTCGACGACGGTGGGCAGCGGCAGGCCGAGTGCCGACAAGGCGTCGCCACACTCTGCGAGATCGGCCGCTTCCAGTGAGGCCGTACAGCGTCCGGCCGCCATCAGGTGAATGTGGTCGGCCCAGCGGTAGGCGAAGTCGATGTCGTGGGTGGCCAGCAGCAAGGTGATGCCCTGGGCGTGCAGGGCGTCGAGCACGGCGAGGAACTCGGTGCGCATCTTGTGATCGAGACCGGCCATCGGTTCGTCGAGCACCAGCAATTCGGGTTGCATGGCCAGGACGCCGGCGATGCAGACGCGTTTCTTCTGGCCGAAGCTCAGGTTATGTACGGCCTTGTCAGCGCCATCGGCCATGCCGACCGCGTGCAGGGCGTCAGCAACCCGGCGGCGCACGGTGGTCTCGTCGAGGCCGAGGTTGATCGGGCCGAAGGAGACGTCTTCCTGGACACTGGCCGAGAACAGCTGGTGATCGGGATTCTGGAAGACCATGCCGACCTGGCTGCGTAACTGGCGCAGGCCGCCCCGGCTGTAGTCGAGTGCGGCCCCGGCATAACGCACGATGCCGGACTGCGGCCGCAACAGGCCATTGCAGTGCTGGAACAGCGTTGTTTTTCCCGACCCGTTGGCGCCGATCAGGGCGTTACGAGTTCCGCGCTCGATGGCCAGCGAGCAGCCATTGAGCCCGATGCTTCCATCGGGATAGCGAAAGCTGACGTCTTGCAGATCGAGCAGGGTCATGACAGCACCACGGCCAGGGCGATCAGCAGGCCGCCACTTGCGGCAGCGAGGATACTGTCCAGGCCGGCATTGGCGAATGTCGGTTCGAGAAAGCGCAGCGGACCGTCGTTATTGCGCGCCTGGGCGGCGACGTGCAGGTCGTGCGCGCGTTGCCAGATCTGGACGGTGAGATTGGCGGCCAGGCCACCGAGCGAGCGCAGCGCCAGGCGCGAGGTGGCGTAACCGAGGCGCGCGGATTGGGCCGTCACGGTATCGTGCACCGCCGCCGAGAAGACGAACAGCATGCGATAGCAAAGGACCATGATTTCGAGCAGGACTTCGGGGGTCTTGAGGCGACGCAGCAGGGCGATCAGGTCGATCAGCGGGGTGGTCAGGACGAGGAAGAGTAGTGCCGCAAGTGCACCAAGCGAACGGGCGCCGACCTCGGCCACTTTTTGCAGGCCGGCGGGCGTCGGATGAAGCGACTGGAATTGTCCATCGTTGTCGAGGTTCAAGGAAAACGCCAGCGACAGGCAACTGATGCCGAGAAAGAAAAGCGCCGGGGCCGCTACTCGCAGGTAGCGCCCAACCGGGACTTTGGCACCGGCCAGCGTGACGCTGACGATGAGACCGGCGACCACCATGGCGGCGAGCGGTTGCCGTGCCGCAAAGGCGGCGATGAAGCCACCTAGCGCAAAAAGGGCTTTGGCCGCCGGGGCGACGTGCCGCCAGCGGTTGGCGTAGGCCGATTGCTCAATTAACACCGGCGCGCTTCTCGGTGAGGGGTTCCGTTTGCTGCTCCGCCTGGCGCCGCATCTTCTCGCGTGTCACCGAAACACCCAGGTAGTAGCCGATAAAGCCAGCGCCCAGCGCTGCTTGCAGGGCGAACAGCAGCGAGGCGATTTCGCCGCTGGCCGGTTCCATCAGCGGCTCGATCCACGGCTTGTAGTTCGGGGCGATTTCGCCGACCAGATCTCTTGCCTTGTCGTCCGCTCCGGCGAATATCTCGACCGGTTTGCCATCCGCATCCGGTGCCGGTTTCTGCACCAGCCACAGCGGCAACGCAGCAAGTAGAACAACGGCGAGCAGCAACAGAATGTTCTGGTGGCGTTTCATGCGCGCAGCTCCGGCGTACTGACGACATTCATGTCTTTCAGCTCTTGCGGGTTGAAGCGCGCCAGGGCGTTGAAGATGACGACCGTCAGTAAACCTTCACTGATCGCCAGCGGAATTTGTGTGATGGCAAAGATTCCGGCGAACTTGAGGAATGAGGCGGCGAAGCCGCCGAGCGGGTCAGGGAAGGCCCAGGCCAGTTGTATAGAGGTCGTCACGTAGGTCAGCAGATCGGCCAGGCTGGCGGCGATGAAGACGCTGACGGCGAAGGAGAGCTTCAGGGTCTGTGCCATGCGAAACAGGGCGACCGCGGCAGAACAGATTGGCGCCGAGCGTGGTCAAGCCGCCATGCGCGAGCAACAGGGCTTGAAAGAGCAGGACCACCAGGCCAATCGGGGCCATCGCGGCCGGTCCGAAGAGGATGGCACCGAGTCCCGTACCCGTGGGATGAGAACAGCTGCCGGTTACCGAGGGCAGCTTCAGGGCTGACAGTACGAAGGTGAAGGCCGCCGCTACGCCAAGAAGCATGCGCTGCTCGGGGTTGGCTTCGATCTGTTTCTTGATAGCACCTATGCCGTAGGCGACAAAGGGCACGGACGCGACGGCCCAGCCTAAGGCATGTTCAATCGGCAGGAAACCTTCCATGATGTGCATAACTTGCTCTCTTACAAAACCGTTCTACGGTCGGGAGAGGGAGTCAGGACGGAAGATGGGCCGATGTGGAATTCGTAGCGTAATACATGCACGAACGAATGACCGGGCGAATCAACAGAACCTTTCCCCTCACCCCGAGGATTGGTGCTACGTTCGTTTCAGGCCGGTCTTCTGACTCGCCATCTTCCTCCTCCAGCGCCTTCCCATGCGAACGGTTGAATACATCGCGCAGTGACATTTTGCTGGAGTCGTCCGGCTTACAGCAGCGGGGGGCTGTGCCGGAATGTCTGCAGGGCAGAGTCACCGGCTTCCCGTTTATCCCTCTCCAAGAATCTGGAGCAAGGAACCTGAAACCTTGCAAAAAAACTAAATACTAATGCCTCAAATGTTCAAAAAAGCCGTCAAACAAAGTTCCTGTAGCGCAAAGGTCGACGGCTACTCAAAAAATCACGCAGAAACAGCCTCTATTTGCCGTGACTCCCACATCCACACATCGCGGTGACCTTCGCCATGATCGTTTTTTCATAGCCCGGCATGCTCAATACATCGCATTCACTGCTAATGATGAAGGGGTGGCCAGTCGGACGCAGCTTCTCTTCAATTTCATTCACCCTGCCTTCGATTCCGTCCAGCGGCACTTCTTCGTCCGAATAGAATTTCTTCGTCGGGAGATTGCCGAACATGACCACATCCTTGGCCACGTATTGCTCAATTTCCCAGAGTTTGACCGGGCTACCGAAGCTGATGACTTTCGGGTTCAGCTTGCCAAACGATGTGATCATTTCCGGAATCAACTCACCGCAGTCGTGGAACAAAAGATCCGTGCCTGTTTCATCGAACAGGGCTTTCAGGCGCAGATTAGGCTGAGTGACGAAATCGTCGTAAACGGTGGAACCTTCCCGAATCTGGTTCGGTGAGAAAAACACCAGATTGGCTGCGGGTTCGCACAGGAAGATGGCCCGAGCACCCGCCTTGATCTGGGCTGCGCAGGTCGCGTGGATAATCGTTTCCGCCAGTTTGAGCAAGGTGTGAATCATCTCCACCTCCTCGTCGTCTTCCGGTTCAACGCCGCTGCCGGCCATGTAAATCGCAGTGATCGGGTCCTTGACCAACTTCGTCAACAGCGAGAACGGGCCAATACTCATCCCGACAGGAATCACTTTGCCACCGGCGCGCAGAATAGAGAGCGCCTCACAGTTGGCCTTGATGCGCGGAAGCGTCAGCACGTCGACGTCGGTCCGCACTTTGGCGCAGCGCTCAGGATCGGGAACTGCGACAAAGTGAAAAGCTTCTGTCTGATCTGCCGGCACACCCATCGTCCGCAGCAGAATGTCTTTTTCCAGTGTCAGATCCATCACCGGTAGCGCCAGCGGGTTATTGAAGCGCTCAGCCGTTTCCAGCATCACGGCGGCCATACGTTCGCCATCGAGCAGGATGGCTTCGGCATCGGCCTTCTCATGGAGTACCAGGTGAGTAGCGATCGGCATTCGCCGGCCCTCGCGTGCGAGGTCAATGTAGTAGTTCTTGTCCACGGATTATTGCTCCTTTGAGTAGATGGTTTGGCTCAAGCACGATGTACGGATATTCAGTGGCCTGAGAAAAAGGGGGTTCTTGGTAACTGCCTGTGATTTCGATAAACGATTTGTCAGTGGGCAGGATCGGTCTCCGGGGTCGAGGCGACGGCACACACGATCGTGCTTTCGTTGCTCACGGCTATCTTTTGTCCGGGTTGCAGTACAAGGAAGTCTTCCTCGTTCCAATCGCCATTCAATAGCTTCTTGATCAGGACCGTATCACCGGCGATTTCCTCGTACTCCCAGGCGTTTTCCTGCGCTTGGGCACGACAGACTTGCAGATATTGTTCGTGCTGCCCAACGCCCGTATTGATGAAACTGAGCTTGCGATAGTTCTTCAGCCAGTTGCCCATGGTTTCCATCAGGTACTCGGCGTTTTCTTCACCGTATTCCTCGACCAGTTTGGCGTAGTCATGGCTGATACCCATGCGACTGGTCACACTGGCCGGGTTTGCGTCGGGGTCACTGTCACGCTCGACCCAGCCCGGCGACTTGTAGAAGGTTCCCGGATTCGCCTGAAAATGCTCGGTATAGCGCGTACGCGAACCAAGCAGAAGCGTGATGCAGTCGTGGGCTCTCGGAACAATGATCGGAATCGGTGCGCGCAAACCACGGATACCGTTGTTGCAGAGCCCATAGAGCAAAACAATGGCATCGGGCCATGCATCAATTGGTCGTTCGGCTAACGCCTTGTCGATCGTCGCTTGCAAGCGTGACGACATTGGCCCTTCACCTATATCGTGCAGACTCTTCGGCATGAACTCAAAGTCAACGACATACGAACTCTGCGCGGCCGCCGCACAAGCTTCGCGGTGAAAGACTTCACAAGCAACCGCCAGAAGGCGTTTCGCAGGGGGATTCATGACATTAAACATCGTCGTCAAACTCCGGGAACAGCATGGCGTCCATGAAGGCATCCTGAAAACCGGCTTCACGCGCCAGTTCAACCACGGTGATGCGTTGCAGGAGTTCCTCCATGCGGGCAAAGGATTCTGGCCGTGCGGCCAGCATCAGGGTGCCGGTCAGTGCGGTGTTGCCGGCGGTTTCGATACGACCCGCCAGTGCGGCTGGCAACAGACCGATATCGAGCGCGGAGGACGGTAGCAAGGTGGAACCAAAGCCACCAGCAAGGTATAGCGTCTCGATGTCGGTAAAGGCGATACCGGCACGCTGGCAGAGAATATCGACACCGGCGGCAATGGCGCCCTTGGCCAATTGCAGGCTTCGTACATCTGCCTGTGTGAGCGAGGGCTGTCCCTCACCAAAAGAGAAGCGAGGAGGTTCGGTGTTGAACGCACCGCATTCATCGACGATATCCAGTCGACGCAGACAGGACAGCAGATCCAGCAAACCGGAACCACACAGACCCGTAGCCCGCCCCTGCTCTTCTGGGTTGCCGATCGTCGAGAAGTGAATCGCGCCTTGATCCAGCCAGACATGGTCGATCGCGCCCTCGGTCGCCGGCGAACCGGAAGAAATCAGCTCACCTTCAAAGGCCGGGCCAGCCGCGGTCGCGGTAACAAAGATCCGGTCCGGCAGAGCCAGCGCCATTTCACCGTTGGTACCGATGTCGACCAACAGGCGCGGACTGCTGACGGGCTTGTCGAAGCCGCAGGCGAACAGGCCGGCCATGATATCGGCGCCGACAAAAGCGGAGATGCCGCCAACCAGATGCCCGGTGATGCGGCTTGATCCGATGGTGGTGATTCTGCTCTCAAGAAAGGCCGGCTTGAATGGCATGCTCGCCAGTCCTCGCAGGTCTTCGCCTTCGAGCAGGTGCAGCATGGTCGTGTTGCCGCACAAATAGACCGGCGGCAACGCATCCATCCCGGTTTGCTGCTGCAGAGCGATCAGCATGCCTTCGATCTGAGTGTGGATCAGATCTTTCAGGGAGGCCAGAGCAGCCGGCGATGAAACAGCACTCTCGATACGTGCGACGACGTCGGAACCCCAGGAGCGCTGACGGTTCGCTTCGGCGACACGTGCAATGATGTCTCCGCTGCTGCGTTCGGCGAGAACGGCGACAACCGTGGTCGTGCCAATATCGACGGCGATTACGTAATCCGACAAATCGGAATCCGATAATGTCACCGGCGAAGCATTTTCCGATCTTGTCTTGGCTCCTGCGCTCATGCGCGCTTTGTGCGCCTTGCTTACCGGGAAATCCGGGATATCCAGGCGAGCGTTGGGAATCGTCACCGAAAGCGTGGAGTCATCCGAAAACCGCGCCTTGCAGGCCAGCCGCCACCCTTCAGCCAGGCGTTTACGGCCGACGAGTTCCTGCTCGAGCGCGGATGGTACTTCAACCAAATCGCCCGGCATGGTTTCAGCATCCAGACGCACCATACAGCGAACGCAACGCGTTTTTCCGCCACAAGGGGCATCGATGTGCTGATGCTCCAGGCGGAGGGCCTCCAGCAGGGTTTGCCCGGCCTGCCCCGTGATTTGACAAAGCTTCATGAGAGAGGGGAGACCTGACTCAAGCGGCTTTAGCAACCAACTCAACGGCCGCCTCAGCAGCCGTTGCCGCGTCGGACGTGTAGACGTCGGCGCCGATCGTGGTACAGAAGCTTTGGGTTATCGGGGCTCCACCAATCATGATCTTGAAGTCATTGCGCACGCCAGCTTTTTCAAATACGTCGACCACATTGCGCATTTCATTCATGGTGGTCGTAAGCAAGGCGGAAAGGCAGACAATGTCGAATTGACCTTCTTGCGCAGTTTTCAGGAACGATTCAGCTGGGACGTCAACTCCAAGGTCCAGGACTTCAAAGCCCTTGGCTTCGATCATCATACGCACCAGGTTTTTGCCGATATCATGCAGATCGCCCTTGACGGTGCCGATCAGAACTTTGCCCAGTTTAGCCACGCCATCTCTGACCAGAAGGGGTTTGAGCAGTGCAGTACCAACGTTCATGGCACGTCCGGCGACCAGCACTTCAGGAACAAAGACTTCATCACGCTTGAATTTTCCGCCAATGATGTTCATGCCGGCCATAAGGCCATCATTGAGAATCGTTTCAGCGGGCAAGCCCTCATCGATGGCCTGTTGCACCAGGACCTTGATGTCCTTGGCCTTGCCTTTTTGCAGGGCAACTGAGATTTGATCTAATAGTTCTTGGTTCATGGAATCCTCACTGAGATGGTTAGGGGAGAAGCTTTTACGATCATTACAATATCCAAGTGCTGGTTGTTGGTCTGGTAATAAAGTGGGGTCTTATTGGATTTTCATTGGCAAAAGGCGATCAGGGCGCCGACAACCTGGCCGTCGACGGTCACGGGTGAGGCCCAGTGCACGAGATGGGCCGGACAGAAATAGACGAAGCTGCCG
>JAIFNM010000229.1 GCA_020047725.1 Betaproteobacteria bacterium | reverse complement strand
GGGCAGCCGTGAATGTAGATGTAGCGACGCATGGTATCGACGCGGCCCAGCCGGTTGCGCTCGGGTTCACAACCGGATAGCCACAGAATGCGCGTGAGAATCCAGTCGCGTTCAGGGAAAGCCGCGCCAAGTTCCGGGGAGTAAATCTCGCCGCTTGGACGGCGCGCAACAAAGACGGTGTTTTCCGGTTGACCAGCGCCAATCCGGGCGCGGATGAGATGCTTCCCGCGCGGCGTGCAATAGCTTCCACGTTCTTCCCCTGCCCCATTGGTGGCCGTCGATACCGAATAGCAGCGCACCACCTGCCCTCCTTCGTCTAACAAGATCAGCGTTTGCTGCGGAATTGAAATCTGGATACGCACGTCTATTGATCCCGCTTGGCTCGGCGCATGGCAAAAAAGCTGGAGAGCAGTTGCCCACACTCCTCGGCCAGCACCCCTCCGACAACCACAGTATGGTGATTCAGGCGCTCCACGGCAAAGAGATCAACAACGCTCCCGTGAACGCCGGTTTTCAGATCGCGAGCGCCATAAACCACCCGCGCAATCCGCGAATGCAGCATCGCTCCGGCACACATGGCGCATGGTTCAAGCGTTACAAAGAGCTCGCAGCCGGGCAGCCGGTAGTTCTCAAGCCGGCGTGCTGCATCGCGCAAGGCAGCGATTTCAGCATGCGCGGTCGGATCCGATTCACCGATGGGTGAATTGAAACCACGTCCCACGATTTCACCATCGCGCACCACGATCGCCCCCACCGGCACTTCGCCAAGACACTCGGCCGCGCGTGCCAGTGAGAGTGCTTCGCGCATATAGAATTCATCATCCATCCGGCGATTTTACCCCACCGACTTGGACACTTTACGTCTGATATTTGACCCAGCCGTGAACGCCGTAGATACTTCGGGCTATTAGAATAACGAGCGACATGACATGTCTCTACAACTCAAGCGTTCGACCAAGCGCCTGTTCGTGCTACTTGCCCTTCTACCCACGGCGGTTCTCGTTCTCGGTACGCTCTACATGCTCGGCATGAACCATCTGGAGGGAAATCCGCGCACTTTTCTGCAGGGCATTCAATGGGCATCCGAAACGCTCACCACCACCGGTTATGGTGGTGACAACCACTGGAATCACCCGGCCTTGGCGCTGTTTGTCATCATCTGCCCATTTTTTGGCCAGTTCCTGGCCTTCCTGATTTTCCCGTTATTCGTACTGCCCTACTTTGAAGAACAGTTTGAAGTTCGCTTGCAACACGTGCTGCCTCCGATGGCCGGCAAGGTTCTTTTCTACCGTTATGGGCCGGCAATCGAGTCCCTGCTCGAAGAATTCAAGCGCATGGATAGCCCCTTCGTCATTTTTGAAGAGGACATGGAACTGGCGCGCAACCTCCGCGATCGCAAGTACAACGTGGTTTTCGGCAAACTGGCCGAGGACCCTTCGGTTCTGGCGCGGGTAAAAGATGCGCGAGCAGTGGTCACCAATGCCGGGGATCACGCCAATGCCACCTGCACGTTGATTGTCCGCGAACACGGTTTCACCGGCTCACTCTTTGCCCTGGCCGATGATCCGCTCTACCGGCCGCCGATGGTCCGCATTGGCGCCACCGACGTATTCACACCAGCGCATGTACTCGGTGCCGCTCTGGCTTCGCGCGCCAGTACACGCATCAGCCCACCGGCCGAAGGCATGCATCTGCTGGGCAGCAAGGTGGGAATGGCTGAGTTCCGCATCCGCGAGGATAGTCCGCTGGCCGGAAGGAGGCTTGGCGATCTGCATCTACGCGAGGAGCATGGTGTATCGGTCATCGGCCAGTGGAACACGGGTGTTTTCACGACGACCAAGGGGCCGGATACGCTCGTGGAACCCGGTGGGATTCTCGTCGTTGTCGGCACCCACGCCAACCTCGAAAAAGCCGAACGCATGGCCAACCCGATTCGCCGCACTGGCCCCATCGTGCTTGCCGGTTACGGCTCCGTAGGGCGAAAGGTTATTGAGATGCTGCATGACGCAAAAGAAGAATGCGTCGTGATTGACCTCAAATCAGCGCCGGGCGTCGATGTTGTCGGCAACGTCCTCGAACTGGCCACGCTTGATCGGGCCAGAGTTCGCGAAGCCAGTGCCGTCATTCTCGCCCTGGGCGATGACAGCGAATCCGTCTTTGCCACCGCTGTGGTGCGTGAGTACGCGCCCGAGGTCCCGCTCATCGTGCGTGTCAATCGGACACCAAATACGGCGCGACTCTACCGCTCAGGCGCCGATTTCGCGATTTCAGAAGGTCAGGTCGCCGGACAGATTCTTGCCTATCACCTGCTCGACGAGCAGATCATCCCCGTTGAAAACCGGATCAAGTTCAGTCGCCTGAGCGCAGGTACGCTGGCTGGTGCCCATCCCTGGCACAGCGAGGTACTCGAACGAACCGGCGCCAAGGTCGTCGCCGTCGAACGCGGCCACGAGGTGCTGGTCGAATTCGATGCCGACTTTTCGTTGCGCCCGGACGACGCGCTTTTCGTCTGTGGTTCGATCAACAGTCTGGAACGTTACCAGCGGGAATTTCAGGCCACGACCGTCGTTGCACATACGTGATACGTTCTTGCAACACGCCCACCCGCTAGTGCAACAAAGTTGCATTTAGGGGAAAATTCAGGCAGCATTGCCGTCTTTTCCAGCGCATTGCCACGCCCATGCATGCCCCAACTCCTCGCACAAAACTACGCCCCAACCCGATCCTGTGCGCGGGCGCTCTTGCGCGGCTGGCGTGGGCAGCGGCGGCCCTGGCGCTCCTGTGGTCGGCCATTCACTGGGCACTGTCATGACCTCCAGCGCGTCGCCGATTGTCCGCTTTGACAACCTGACGCTCGGCTACAACCGGCATCCGGCAGTCCACCACCTCAAGGGCGACATTGCCGCCGGTAGTCTGCTGGCCGTGGTCGGACCCAACGGCGCCGGGAAGTCAACCTTGCTCAAGGGTATCGTCGGCGAGTTGCGGCCGATGCAGGGAAATGTCGAATTGGCCGGACTCAAACGCGAGAACATTGCTTATCTCACGCAACAATCGACGCTCGACAGCACTTTCCCGATCGTGATCCATGACTTTGTGGCGATGGGACTGTGGTCCCAGTTTGGCGCCTTCCGGAGTTTTGATCGCGCCGCCCGCCAGCGCATCGAAGACGCCATCGCGGCGGTCGGCCTGAGCGGACTGGAAAATCGGCCGATCGGCCAGCTCTCCGGTGGCCAGTTGCAAAGAGCGCGTTTTGCCCGAGTGATATTGCAGGATTCGCCCCTCGTGCTGCTCGACGAACCTTACGGCGCCATCGACGCCAATACCGTGCGCGATCTGGCGGCGCTGGTTCGGCACTGGAATGCAGAAGGCCGCACGGTAATCAGCGTCCTGCACGATTTCGACCACGTCCGGCAGGAATACCCGGAAACGCTGTTGCTGGCCCGCGAAGTCGTCGCCCGCGGCGCAACCGCCGAGGTCCTCAGCGAGCAGAACCTTTTGCGTGCCCGTCATCTGGCTGAAGCGCAGAGCCAGTCGCCCGACGCGCCGATCTGCCACACCGAGCACAATACTGAGAAAAGCACCGCGGAGCACCGTCACTCATGAGTCTGATCGACACGCTGACCAGCTTCCCACTGATTTCACCCTTCATCGAATTCGGCTTCATGCGCCGTGCGCTGGCCGGTTGCCTGGCGCTTTCGCTCGGTGCCACGCCGATCGGCGTGTTTCTCATGCTGCGCCGCATGAGCCTAGCTGGCGATGCCATTTCTCACTCCATTCTGCCGGGGGCCGCCGTCGGCTACCTGTTTGCCGGGCTTTCGCTGTCGGCGATGACCATCGGCGGCCTCGTCGCCGGCATCGCCGTCGCCCTGCTGGCCGGAGGCGTGGCGCGCAATTCGGTGATCAAGGAAGACACCAGTCTGGCGACCTTCTACCTGATGTCACTGTCGGCCGGGGTGTTGATCATCTCGATGCGCGGCAGCAACGTGGATCTGCTGCATGTGCTGTTCGGCAGCGTGCTGGCGCTGGACGATGCCGCCCTGCTCCTGCTTGCCAGCTTCGCCTCGTGCTCGATTGTCGCCATCGCTCTCGGGTTGCGCCTGATCGTACTCGAATGCTGTGATCCGGCGCATCTCGCGCGCATCAGCCGCCTTAGTCCCGTAGCGCATTACGGTTTCATGGTGCTTGTCGTCCTCAACCTGATCGGCGGATTCCATGCGCTCGGTACGCTGATGGCCGTCGGCATCATGATTTTGCCTTCGGCTGCCGCACGCTTCTGGGTCGGCAACATCGTTCCGCTCATTCTGGTGGCAGTCGTGATCGCCTTCAGCGGCTCGCTGATCGGCCTGCTGCTCTCGTATTACGTCAATCTGCCGGCCGGCCCGGCGATTGTCCTCACCCTTGGCGGCCTCTATTTGCTGTCGATGGCAATTGGTCCGCTCGGGCCGCTGGTCAGCCACTTGCGTCCGCGCTGGCATTTCGAAAGGTAGAAATCAAATGAAGCAACAGTCAAAACATCTCATCCGCCACTTCCTGGCAATGGTGGCAGTAAGTTTCGGCGTCCATGTCGCGGCAGCGGAACCGCTCAATGTCGTCGCCAGCTTCAGCATTCTTGGTGACATGACCCAGCGCGTCGGCGGCGAACGGGTCCAGGTCCACACGCTGGTCGCCCAGGAATCCGATGCCCACGTCTACCAGCCAACGCCAGCCGATGCAAAAACGCTTTCCCGGGCCACGCTGGTCATCGTCAATGGCTTTGGTTTCGAGGGCTGGATCGGCCGCCTGGTCAAGTCCTCCGGCTATCGGGGCAAGGTGCTTACCGCCAGTACCGGGATCAAGACGCTCAAACGACCACACGTCCAGGGGGAAAGTCATCACGATCACGACGGCGAGGTCGACCCGCATGCGTGGCAGGATCTTTCCAATGCCCTGCGCTACGTCGACAACATAGCGCAAGCGCTGAGCGACGCTGATCCGGGGGCAAAAGCGGCGTATCAGGCCAATGCAGCAAAATACAAACAGGAGATTGGCGCACTCGACGGCGAGCTTCGCCGGTCCTTCAACGCCATCCCGGCCGAGCGGCGCAAGGTCGTCACCTCGCACGACGCGTTCGGCTATTTCAGTCGCGCCTACGGCATCAGCTTCATTTCGCCGGTCGGCATCAACACCGATGCCGAGCCTTCGGCGGCCGATGTCGGGCGCATCATCAAACAGATTCGCCGCGAGAAGATCCCGGCTGCGTTCATCGAGAGTTTTTCCGATCCGCGCCTGCTCGAACGCATCC
>JAIFNM010000144.1 GCA_020047725.1 Betaproteobacteria bacterium | reverse complement strand
CGGTTCGTCTGCGTAACCGCTGCAAGCTGACAGGTCGTCCGCGTGGCGTTTATCGCAAGTTCGGTTTGGGTCGAAGCAAGTTGCGTGATTTCGTCATGCGCGGCGAAGTCCCTGGTATGACCAAGGCCAGCTGGTAAGCAGGAGAGAACGATATGAGTATGAGCGATCCGATCAGCGACATGCTGACCCGCATCCGCAATGCCCAGATGGCAAACAAGGCGTCAGTCGCCATGCCATCTTCAAAGGTTAAAGTGGCCATTGTGAAAGTGCTGAAAGATGAGGGCTATGTCGAAGACTTCGCTGTTCGTGAAAACGACGGCAAGCCTACCCTCGAAATAGGACTTAAATATTACGCCGGCCGTCCGGTTATCGAACGCATTGATCGTGTTTCGAAGCCAGGTTTGCGTATATACAAGGGCGCAGACGATATTCCGCGCGTTATGAATGGCCTCGGTGTGGCGATTGTTTCCACACCCAAGGGCGTAATGACCGACCGCAAAGCTCGCGCCAGCAATACCGGTGGCGAAGTGCTGTGCATCGTCGCGTAAGGGGAGACTATGTCCCGCGTTGCTAAAAATCCAATTGTTCTGCCGCAGGGGGTTGAAGTGATCCTGGGGTCGGAACTGATCTCCGTCACTGGGCCGCTGGGCGTGATTAATTTCACCGTCAATCCCGCTGTCAGGGTTGAGAAGGAAGATGGTGCACTTGTATGCAAGGCTGTTGAGGGTGCTGCCAATGCAGATGCTCTTTCTGGTACTGTGCGTGCGATTGTTGCCAATATGGTTACTGGTGTCAGCAAGGGTTTCGAGCGCAAGCTTAACCTAGTTGGCGTTGGCTATCGTGCTCAGGCTCAGGGCGACACCCTCAATCTGACACTTGGTTTCTCACATCCGGTCTCGCACAAGATGCCGACTGGAGTCAAGTGCGAAACGCCGACACAAACTGAAATCGTGATCAAGGGTGTGGACAAGCAACAAGTCGGTCAGGTGGCGGCTGAAATCCGCGCCTATCGGAAACCGGAGCCCTATAAGGGCAAGGGCGTACGTTATTCCGACGAAGTCATTGTCCTCAAGGAAACGAAGAAGAAGTAAGGGTGCATAAATGATTGACAAGAACCAGGCGCGGTTGCGCAGAGCTCGTAAAACCCGGCTCAAGATTGCAGAACTGAAGTCAGTGCGCTTGTCTGTGCATCGCACTAACAGCCATATCTATGCCCAGGTATTTACTTCCTGTGGTTCTAAGGTATTGGTGTCGGCGTCATCACTAGAGCCGGAAGTGCGCAAGGATATGGCCAACGGCGGGAACATCAGTGCGGCTTCTGTAATTGGGAAGTTGATTGCAGAACGGGCCAAGAAAGCCGGAATCGAACAAGTTGCGTTTGATCGCGGCGGCTTCCAGTATCACGGGCGCGTCAAAGCGCTGGCTGAAGCCGCGCGTGAAGCTGGCCTCAAGTTCTGATTTGCCCGGAAAATGATTGGAGTAACTAATGGCTAAACCTCAAGGTAGAAAACCGCAGCAAGCTGAAAAGCCTGACGACGGCATGCGTGAAAAGATGATTTCGATCAACCGTGTCACCAAGGTGGTGAAGGGCGGTCGAATTCTCGGCTTTGCTGCGCTTACGGTGGTAGGTGATGGTGACGGTCGTATTGGCATGGGCAAGGGAAAATCGCGTGAAGTGCCGGTTGCCGTTCAAAAGGCGATGGAAGAAGCACGCCGCAAGCTGGTTAAGGTCAGCTTGAAGAATGGTACTTTGCATCACACAGTCTTCGGTCGTCATGGCGCTTCAGTGGTCATGATGCAACCCGCTCCTGAAGGTACCGGGGTTATCGCCGGTGGCGCGATGCGCGCTGTATTCGAGGTGATGGGGATGACGAATGTTGTTGCGAAGGCGCATGGTTCCACCAATCCTTACAATATTGTTCGCGCCACCATCAATGGGCTGCAGGCAATGAATACACCATCAGAAATTGCGGCCAAGCGCGGCAAGTCTGTTGAAGAGATTCTGGGGTAAGACATGGCTGATAAGAAAATTAAAGTCACGCTCGTAAAAAGTGTGATAGGCACCAAGGAGTCGCATCGCGCAACAGTGCGTGGTCTGGGTCTGCGGCGTTTAAACAGCAGCTCCGAACTGCAAGATACTCCGGCAGTGCGTGGCATGATCAACAAGGTTTCATACCTGCTGAAGTGTGAGGGCTAAGCATGAAACTTAATACGATTCAGCCCGCTGAAGGTTCAACGCACGCCAAGCGTCGTGTTGGCCGAGGTATTGGTTCAGGCTTGGGTAAGACCAGTGGCCGTGGGCACAAAGGTCAAAAATCCCGTGCGGGCGGTTTTCATAAGGTTGGTTTTGAAGGCGGTCAAATGCCGCTTCAGCGTCGACTCCCAAAGCGTGGTTTTGTTTCCTTGACCAATGCTCGTAACGTTGAGGTCCGCCTTTCGGAAATCAACGATTTGCCGGTCGATGAAATCGACCTGCTTACGCTGATGCAGGCTAATCTCGTGACGCAACATGCTTTGTCGGCCAAGGTCGTGCTCTCTGGTGTGATTACGCGCAAGGTCGTCCTCAAGGGCGTCGGCGCAACCAAGGGAGCCCGAGCTGCGATTGAGGCTGCCGGCGGCAGCGTTGCCGAATAACGACTCGAAGACGGTGACGTTTTTTGGCAACTAATCAAACTCAAGTCAGCAAGGGCGGCAAGTATGGCGATCTTAAGCGCCGGCTGTTGTTCCTGCTTGGCGCTCTGGTTGTTTACCGTATTGGGGCTCATACTCCAGTACCAGGTATCGATCCTCAGGTGCTTAGCGACTTATTTAATAAGCAGCAGGGCGGGATTCTGGGCATGTTCAACATGTTCTCTGGTGGCGCACTTTCTCGTTTTACGATTTTCGCCCTAGGGATAATGCCTTACATTTCGTCATCAATCATTATGCAGTTGATGACCCATGCCAGTCCGCAACTCGAGGCATTAAAAAAGGAAGGTGAAGCCGGGCGGCGTAAAATTACTCAGTACACTCGCTATGGCACGGTTCTACTCGCTCTGTTTCAAGGTATTGGCATTGCTGTTGCAGTAGAGTCGCAGCCAGGCCTAGTGCCTGATCCGGGAATGATGTTTCGCTTTGTTACTGTCACAACGCTTTTGACAGGAACAATGTTTCTCATGTGGTTGGGTGAACAGATCACCGAGCGTGGGTTGGGCAACGGTATTTCGATCATTATTTTCGCAGGTATTGCCGCAGGTTTGCCAAATGCTATCGGTGGTCTTCTCGAGTTGGTGCGCACTGGTGCGATGCATCCTTTGTCAGCGATCTTTATTACTTTATTGGCTGGCTTGGTAACTGCCTTTGTGGTATTTGTTGAGCGAGGTCAACGCAAAATTCTAGTTAATTACGCTAAGCGCCAGGTTGGTAACAAGATTTATGGTGGACAGAGTTCGCATCTGCCTTTGAAATTAAATATGTCGGGTGTGATTCCGCCGATTTTCGCTTCTTCGATCATCCTTTTTCCTGCAACGATTGCTGGCTGGTTCGGTGCAAGTGACTCGATGCGTTGGCTCAAAGATATAGCGGGAGCCCTTTCGCCAGGTCAGCCGATTTACGTCATGTTGTATGCAGCTGCGATTATTTTCTTCTGTTTCTTCTATACGGCCCTGGTTTTTAACTCAAAAGAAACTGCTGACAATCTTAAAAAGAGCGGTGCGTTTGTGCCAGGTATTCGTCCTGGTGAGCAAACAGCTCGCTATATCGACAAGATCTTGATGCGGCTGACCTTGGTTGGTGCGGCTTATATAACGATTGTTTGTTTGTTACCTGAGTTCCTGATTCTTAAGTGGAACGTGCCGTTTTACTTCGGCGGAACTTCACTGCTGATCATTGTAGTTGTGACGATGGACTTCATGACTCAGGTTCAGGCCTATGCCATGTCCCATCAGTACGAAGGACTTTTGAAGAAGGCAAACTTCAAAGGCTCCGGGTTTTCGGCGAAATAGGATGGCAAAGGAAGACTTGATTGAAATGCAGGGCGAGGTTGTCGAGAACCTCCCCAACGCAACGTTCAGGGTAAAACTCGAAAATGGTCACGTTGTTCTTGGCTTTATTTCTGGAAAGATGCGTATGCACTATATTCGCATTCTGCCTGGCGATAAAGTGACGGTGCAACTGACCCCTTATGACCTGAGTCGCGCGCGAATTGTTTTCCGCGCAAAATAAGAATCTCTACGCAGTAGATGTAATTTGGCAAATGGCTGGCTGCGCCGGATGCCTAGAAAAAATAGGAGTTAATCATGAAAGTGCTGGCATCTGTTAAGCGCATCTGCCGCAACTGCAAAATTATTCGGCGCCATGGCATTGTGCGTGTGATCTGTACGGATCCTCGTCACAAGCAGCGTCAAGGTTGATCGCTGAAACTCGGTTTATTGAGTCATCAGTCGGTTTAGTATCTAATCATAAGTTTCGCATATTTGGGGTGAATCGATGGCCCGCATCGCAGGGGTAAATATACCCAACCACCAGCATGCCGAAATCGCGCTTACGGCGATTTACGGTATTGGACGCAGCCGCGCACAAAAGATTTGTGATGCTGTCGGTGTTACACGTTCGACGAAAATGAAAGACTTGACGGAAGCTGAAATGGATCGTTTGCGCGACCAAGTTGGCAAGTTTACCGTTGAGGGCGATCTGCGTCGTGAAGTTACGATGAGCATCAAGCGCCTGATGGATCTTGGTTGCTATCGTGGTCTTCGTCATCGCAAGGGATTGCCTTGCCGCGGCCAGCGTACGCGTACCAATGCCCGTACTCGCAAGGGTCCGCGCAAAGCTATTGCCGGCAAGAAATAAAAGGACCTGATCATGGCCAAAACTGCAACGAAAGTTCGCAAAAAAGTTAAGAAGAACGTGGCTGAGGGCATCGCCCACATCCATGCTTCGTTCAATAACACCATCATTACGATCACCGACCGTCAGGGTAATGCCTTGTCGTGGGCTACTTCGGGTGGGGCTGGCTTCAAAGGCTCGCGCAAGAGTACCCCGTTTGCTGCGCAGGTCGCGGCAGAGGCAGCGGGCAAAGTGGCTGTTGAGTGCGGCGTGAAGAATCTTGAAGTTCGCATCAAGGGCCCTGGTCCTGGTCGTGAATCTTCAGTTCGTGCGCTGAATGCACTCGGAATGAAGATTACGGCGAACAATGGCTGCCGACCGTCTAAAAAGCGTCGGATTTAAGGAGAAAGACAAGTGGCTCGTAATCTCGATCCGAAGTGCCGTCAGTGCCGTCGCGAAGGCGAAAAGCTGTTTCTGAAGGGCGAAAAGTGTTTCACCGACAAGTGTGCCATTGAGCGTCGCTCGTATGCTCCAGGTCAACACGGGCAAAAGTCAGGACAGCGTCTGTCCGATTACGGTGTTCATCTGCGCGAGAAGCAAAAGATCCGCCGCATTTATGGCGTGCTTGAAGGCCAATTCCGCAAGGTTTACAAAGAAGCTGATCGTCGCAAAGGTGTGACCGGCGAAAATCTTCTGCAATTGCTTGAGTCGCGTCTGGACACGGTTGCTTACCGCATGGGTTTTGCAGCGTCACGCTCTGAATCCCGACAAGTTGTCCGGCACAACGGTGTGCTGGTCAATGGTCGCCGTGTGAATATTCCGTCATACCAGGTCCGTCCGGGTGATGTGGTTGAAGTTGCTGAGAAGGCCAAAAGTCAGTTGCGCGTTAAAGCGGCACTTGCAGCGGCTGAGTCACGCGTAGATGTCAAGGAAGCCAAGGGTACCTACAGGGCTCGTCCAGAGCGTAGCGAGTTGTCGTCGACGATCAACGAAAGCCTCGTGATCGAACTGTATTCCAAGTAATCGCGGCTCCGCTTGACTGAAACAGGCAAAGGACAAGACATGCATAGCAGTGGACTATTGAAACCGCGCATTATAGATGTACAGAGTTTGTCGCCGGTGCACGCCAAGGTCGTGATGGAACCGTTTGAACGCGGCTACGGACACACCTTGGGCAATGCGTTGCGCCGCATTCTGCTTTCGTCGATGCCAGGATATGCCGCCACTGAGGTGAGCATCGATGGCGTTCTTCATGAGTACTCAACGATTGATGGGGTCCAGGAAGATGTCGTTGATATCCTCTTGAACCTCAAGGGCGTGGTCTTCAAACTACATAACCGCGACGAGGTCGTGCTTCAATTGAGCAAGGATGGCGAAGGCATTGTTCGTGCTGGAGACATAGTTGTGTCGCATGATGTGGAGATCATTAATCCGGATCATGTGATAGCTCATATTTCTTCTGGCGGCAAGCTTGCCATGGAGATAAAGGTTGAGAAGGCACGCGGGTACGTTCCGGGTAATCTTCGGCAGATTGGTGATGGCAACAAAAGTATCGGTAAGCTGGTGCTTGATGCCTCGTTCAGTCCTGTTCGTCGTGTCAGCTATTTTGTTGAGAGCGCTCGCGTTGAACAGCGTACCGACCTTGACAAACTGATCATGGAGATCGAGACCAACGGCGTTATTGAGCCGGAAGAGGCGATCCGTACGGCAGCGCGCATCCTGATGGAACAGTTGTCTGTATTCGCTGATCTGGAAGGTACTGCTCTGCCGATCGAGCATCAGAAGGCGGTGCAGGTTGATCCGTTGCTGTTGCGTCCAGTAGATGACCTGGAACTGACTGTTCGTTCGGCGAACTGTCTGAAAGCCGAAAACATCTATTACATCGGCGATCTGATTCAGCGTACTGAAAATGAGTTGCTCAAGACCCCGAATCTCGGTCGCAAGTCGCTCAATGAAATCAAGGAAGTGTTGGCCGCTCGCGGCTTGACGCTGGCCACCGGCCGGGCTTGACAAATAAGCTGCCCGGACAAGACTAGGAAGGAATAGATATGCGTCACCGTTTAGGTCTCCGTAAACTCAATCGCACCAGTTCGCACCGTTTAGCTATGCTGCGTAACATGACCGTTTCTCTGCTACGGCACGAGACGATCAAGACAACGCTGCCGAAAGCCAAGGAACTACGTCGTGTCGTAGAGCCGATCATTACTTTGGGTAAAAAGCCCAGTCTCGCAAATCGGCGTCTGGCTTTTGACCGTTTGCGTGATCGTGAGATCGTGGTCAAGCTCTTTGAGGAAATCGGACCGCGTTATGCAGTGCGCAATGGCGGTTACCTGCGCATCCTGAAGTGTGGTTTCCGTGATGGTGACAATGCGCCAATGGCTCTTGTTTCCCTGATGGATCAACCGGAAGTCGCTGAAGCCACTGCTGCATAAACTGTGTAGCTGATTTGCGGTTTGAGTCGTAAAGAAAAGCCAGGCTGCGCCTGGCTTTTCTTATTGGCTGAATCAAACCAGAGCTTCCTCCTCCTGTTGCTGTAGCGCCCACATTTGTGCATAGCGGCCGTTTGCTTCAAGCAAAGATGTGTGCGATCCACGCTCGACAATTCGGCCGCCGTCCATGACTAGAATTGTGTCGGCGTTCATGATGGTCGATAGGCGATGAGCAATGACTAAGGTCGTTCGTCCGCGTGCGGCGTTGTCTAGGCTAGCCTGTATTGCTTTCTCTGTCTTAGAGTCGAGCGCTGATGTGGCTTCGTCAAAGATCAGCAGAGGTGGATTTTTGAGCAGTGCGCGTGCGATGGCAACCCGTTGCTTTTCCCCGCCAGAGAGTTTGAGCCCGCGTTCGCCTACTCGGGTTTCATAGCCATCAGGTAACTGTTCGATAAAATCGGCGAGTTGGGCCGCTTGTGCAGCCGCCAATACGTCATCACGGTTTGCCTCAGGCCGTCCGTACTGAATGTTGTAGTAGATGGTCTCGTTGAACAAAACGGTATCTTGCGGAACGATGGCGATCGCGGTACGCAGGCTGGTCTGTGTCAGTTGTCGCAGGTCGAGGTCGTTGAGACTGATACGACCCTGATCGACGTCGTAGAAGCGGTAGAGCAGTCGTGCTAAGGTTGATTTTCCTGAGCCGGATTCGCCAACGACAGCGACGGTGTGCCCCGCAGGAATTTCGAAATCGACGCCGAACAAGATCTGACGCTTGGTTTCGTAGGCGAATTCGACATTCTCGAAGCGGATATTAACCGAAGTCGAATTTAGCGTTCTGGCATCAGGTGCATCGGAAATTTCGCGATGTACCGACAGCAATTCGAACATGCGCTCTATGTCAGCCAGCGATTGACGTATTTCCCGATAGACCACACCAAGAAAGCTGAGAGGCATGTATAGCTGAATCAAGAAAGCATTAACGAGCACGAGGTCCCCGATGGTCATCTGGCCATCAACGACGCCAGATGCGGCTCGCCACATCATGGCCGTTACTCCGAGGGCGATGATGACCTGCTGCCCGAGGTTCAACCAGGAGAGCGATATCTGGCTCTTGGTTGCCGCTTCCTCCCATTTAAGCATGTGTCCATCGTAACGGCGGGACTCATACTCCTCATTGTTGAAATACTTGACCGTTTCATAGTTGAGCAGACTGTCGATGGCTTGCGAGTTCGCTGCCGAATCTGTGTCGTTGAGCTGCCGGCGAAGGCCAATTCGCCAGT
>JAIFNM010000110.1 GCA_020047725.1 Betaproteobacteria bacterium | reverse complement strand
GACCATCGGACAGATAAGCGAAATAGCGTCGGCAATCAGGTTGGTGGCAGGAAACAAACCGCGCCACGTCAACCAATTTTCTTTTGCCGGTTGCATGGCCACCAAAGACTTCATGCCCCTGTGCCTTGAACGCGG
Source organism: Betaproteobacteria bacterium (assembly GCA_020047725.1). Lineage (GTDB taxonomy): Bacteria > Pseudomonadota > Gammaproteobacteria > Burkholderiales > Rhodocyclaceae > Propionivibrio. Next base: position 5,151 of record JAIFNM010000110.1, on the reverse strand, counting down.
ACAGGTCATTGGCGCTATCGAGCGCACTAGCGGCAAGATTGTTGTAGTCGAAGGTGCGCGGCGGGTTTTGGCTTTTGTTCTCCACGTGTTCGATGTGGTAGCCCAGCCCTTCTTCATCGGCACGCAGTTCGCTGTAACAGCACAGTTGATACTGTTCGTCGAGCAGTGATTGCTGGACAGCCGCTTTGTGAGCGAAGCTGCTCCATCGGCTGGTGGCCAATTGTGGCGTAGTCGGCGGGTTGACGTGTGACTGATTGAGGTGATACCCGCCGTTGCCTTGTTTGGTGATAGCCCTCATTGCTTCAACGCCTCTTGACGCTGAATGCTGCGTTGTAGCCGCTGCAACTGCGGGTGTTGTGCGCCCAGCGCAGCGATCAGGCTTTGCATCATCTGCTTAGCCTCGGTGCTTTGATAGTTGCCTTGATCTACCCATTCCGTTAAGCGTTGCAAGTCGGCCTTTTCGCTAACCGGTGGCTGCGGGTCAACCATCATCACGCTGTGCAGCACATCGCCACTGGGCTCGCCATAAGTCATAGCCAAGGGCTGTGCCGCAATAATTTTTCCACTGGCATCCGGACCGATAACCCGGATGTTTTCACGCTTGACTGTGCTTAGTACCTGCGGACTGTGGGTTGTGACGATGAACTGGGTGTTGCGGAAAGTCTGCATCAAATCAGTTAGCACGCGCTGCTGCCACGATGGGTGCAGGTGTAAATCGACCTCATCGATCAAAGCAATGGCAGGGAGATCAAGCGGATTCATAATCTGCATACCATCAGTCGCCATCCGACTATTCGCCTGCGCCATGCGGCGAGCGAAATCCATAGTCAACCCAAGTACCACGCGGTAGCCATCGCTGAGTTGGCTGATACGTAAGGTACGGGTGGTACCGTCAGGCGCATGCCGGTCAATGACGAAACGCAGCGGACGAATTTCGGTGCGTGGTTTGCTGAACCCTACCGGGAGCAGACGAACGATGGCTCCGCGCACTACCTGTAGCTCGGGGTGTTGATAGTCGAAGTCGCGGCGTGTTTCACGCTCACGGCGTTCGGCATCTTCCATCGCGTTGAACCACTCGAATGCTGCTCGAAAACGTGAGTCTGGTTCTAGCGCACCAGCCAAAGCGTCAAACCGAGAGAAATTTTTCTTGAAACCTCGGCGGCGTTGCACCTCTTCCCGAATGGCACGGTTGGTACCGTAGTAGGCAATAACTGGTAGGAAGTACGCCCGTTGTTCGGCTTCAGCTTGAACGAGTCCGAGAGCGAACTCATCCATATCTTTCAATCCACGGCTCATAAGGGCGACTTGCTCGTCAGAAAGCAGTTTCTTGATCGCTGACGCAGAAACCGCTCCGTCCCGCTTACGGCCGCCAGCCCATACGAGAGGATCGTCTTCTCGCGTGCGTGCTTCCCATACAAGCTGCATGAATGGCTCCCGCCGTTCACCTAGCGTGACACGAAGATCGGTTTCTTTTGTGGTTCGCCCAGCTACCCCAGGCAATTTAGTCAGGTAGCGACCAAAGCCGATAGCAATTGCGTCCAATATCGCGGTCTTACCAGCGCCGTTCTCGGCAATGATTACCGTGAGGCGCTTACCAAAGTCGATGCTCAATTCATCAAAGCATCGGAAATTTTTTAAATGCAATCGTTCGAGTTTCATATTTTCCCTCCTGGTTGTGCTGATCGAGCCAACAGTTGGTCAAGGTCTAAGTTGATACTTGTCACAGCCCAATCCGGCTCTTGCGTGAAGGGCTTGGTCACATAAAACGGCCCTTCGTGCTGGTCGCCGTCGACGAGGACGATGGCCAGAATAAATTTATCCTGCTGGTTCAGCCCGTAGAGGATTTCGTTGCGGGTGACGGTGACAGTGCTGCTGCCTTTGACGCGACCCTTGACCTCTATGTGGCGTGAGGGTGGCAGTTTCCCGTCTATTGCTCTTGGCAAGCTGGTCACGTCCCATCCGCACTTTTGTGCCGACACATCGATGACCTCGTGACCAAGGGCGCGCTCGGCAGCCATCACGGCGTTCATGGCTGCCCACTCTACGCGGGCGCGGGCGTCGGCATCGGCCGTCCAGCCTGGTTGGCCTGCGCGCTGGGCCAGCAGGCCTGCAGGGATCACCAAGGCACCACCGGCAACAATGGGCGTTGCAGAAATAACGTGGCGCATGGCCAGCAGTTCTTTTTCGCGCGACTCACGGCGGGCCGTCAGGTCGTCAATGGTACGGCGGACGTTTTCGAGCGTCAGACGCACGTCCTTGCCTGCGGCAATATCGTCCTGCAACTTGATGTAGCGATCTGACCAGTAGTTGATCTCCTTGACCAAGCGCTCGTGAACTGCGGCCAGGGTCTTGTCGACATTCTTCTCGCGGCGATTGCGTATCTCGTCAAAGTGCTCGGGCACGAGATGGGTGGAAGCGTGCGCCAGCGCAACCTGCTCGAGGTTTTGCGCGTCTGTGCCGTTGAGCCATGGCGCGGCGAAGACGTCCTGAATCAGCGCCAGATCGGCTTTGCCGATGGATTCCATATCCAAATGGGGGGCCCAGCCAGCATTGATGGTGTTGCCTTGCGGGTCGATCTCAACAAACTGCATCCGGCGAGAAACGACGTGGGCGGGATCTGCACCTTCTCGCACCGAGTGGTCGATGATGAACATCACCTTGGGGGTGATGCCCATATCGCTGGGGTCGACCAGCACAGCGCCTTGCTTGAGTTTGTTGCGATGCAGCTCCAACACGAGGTCGGTCACCGATTGCATCAGCGGGTGGCCGGGGTGCATCAGGCTGGCCATCGGCGCACCGACACGTTCGATCAGACGGACAAACTGCTTCTCGAAGCAAACCCGTTCGTAGCGACGCAGTACCGTGTTGGCATTGCGGCGATCACGCCCAGTGATTTGGCGGTCGCGCTCCCGGATATTTGCCGGAACGTGTGTGATCTCGTAGCGGCCTTGCTCGCGCGGGCGCAGTTCACCGCCGAGTTGCTGGAAGGCCTGATTGAAGAAGGAGCGGATGAAGTAGGGCTGCAGCTTGCGGGCCTCAGCCTTTTCCATTTCTTCTTTGACGGCAAACAGGCGCTCGGTGCTCATCACCTCTTCGCATAGAGCGTTGCGCTTGATGATGTCTTCAAGGTGGGCGGTATCGAGCGCGCCTTCGATCTTGCGCAGCAGGCGCGAGCGTACTTCAGGGTCTTCACCGTAGCGGATCGCCTCGATCAGCAGATCTTTGAGGCTCTTGTCCTCAAACACTTCGCCGAGGATGTCGAACACGCGACCACCCAATGCTTCGCGTTCTACTTCCAGCTTTTCGAATAGGCGCTGGAACACGTCGCCCTCGCGGGTTTCAGCGGCGACCATATTCCACAGATGGCAGACCTCGGTCTGGCCAATCCGATGGATACGGCCGAAGCGCTGCTCGAGACGATTCGGATTCCAGGGCAGGTCGTAATTGACCATCAGGTTGGCGTTTTGCAGGTTCACACCTTCGCCTGCGGCGTCAGTGGCCAGCAGGACGCGCGTTGCCGGGTCATTGCGGAACAGTTCCTGAACCTTGCGGCGCTCTTCACGCTTGACGCCGCCGTGGATCATCGTCACGGCTTCCTCGTTGCCAATCAGGCCGCGAATCTTGACCGCAAGGTAATTCAGCGTATCGCGATGCTCTGTGAAGATGATCAGCTTGCGCTGGCGGCCACTTTCTTCGCGCATGGTCGGCGACTGCAGCAGGTTGGACAGTTCGTCCCACTTACGGTCTTGACCGGAGTGGACAACCTGCTTTGCCTGCTCTTCCAAGGCGTCAAGGATGATGATTTCGGCCTCAAGCTCCTGAATGGTTTGCGCGGCGGTCGCTTGGTCGACCACGGCCTCTTCGAAATTTTCGTAGTCGTCTGGCGACATGGCGTCGGCAGACTCCCAAATGTCTTCTGGAGCGCCATTGACGTTGAGTGTTTCAGCCAGCGTTTGACCACGATTTCGCAGTTTTTCATCTTCAACACGGCGCTTAAGTTTGTTGCACCGACGTTTGAGTGACTGGTAAATCGCTTCGGGGCTCGATGCCAGTCGACGTTGCAGGGATGTTAGTGCGAAGCCGACGTTACCTTTGCGCTGGCCGTCCAGTTGGTCGGCCCGGTTCATTTCCTCTTTGACATAGTCGGTGACCGCTGCGTAAAGCGCAGCTTCCGGATCAGAGAGTTTGTAGTTGGCGGTGATGGCGCGGCGGTCAGGAAATAGTTTGGTGCCATCGAAGCGCAGCATCTCTTCCTTGACTGTGCGTCGCATCAAATCGGTGACGTCGACCTTGTGCGCGCCGTCGCGGAACTTGCCGTAGAAGCGGTCAGAGTCCAGCAAGGACATGAACAACTGGAAGTCTTCTTCCTTACCGTTGTGTGGCGTGGCGGTCATCAGCAGGAAGTGACGCGTGATCGAACCCAGCAGTTCGCCCAGTTGAAAGCGCTTGGTCTTGTTTACCTTGTTGCCGAAGTAGCTGGCCGACAGTTTGTGCGCTTCATCAACGACGATCAGATCCCAATGGGAAAGTCGCAGTTTTTCCTGGAGGTCTTCGTTGCGGGAGAGCTGGTCAATCCGAGCGACCATCAGGTCGATATCGTCAAAAGGGTTGCCACCGCGTGACTGCTCAACCTGCTCGCGCGAAAACAGCGTAAAGGACAGGCCGAACTTCTCGAACATTTCGTCTTGCCACTGTTCGACAAGGCTGCCCGGCGCAACAATCAGAATGCGCTTGGCATCGGCGCGCATCAGCAACTCGCGGATGAATAACCCGGCCATGATGGTTTTGCCCGCGCCCGGGTCATCCGCCAACACATAACGCAGGGGCTGACGTGGCAGCATGGATTCATACACGGCAGTAATCTGATGCGGCAGTGGCTCCACGTTGGATGTGTGGACGGCCATCATCGGATCGAACAGGTGGGCCAGATTGATCCGGTAGGCTTCTACCGCCAGCTTGAATTCTTCGCCCGGCGCATCAAACGCCCAGGGGCGGCCAGCTTCCGCCAGTGACAACTTCACCTCGTCGCTGCGGAACAGCATCCGTTCCAGAAGCTTGCCGTCCGCCGTCTTGTAGTAGACGGTGAGGGCGTTGTCGCCAACAGGCTCGGTGGTGACGATGCGCACCACATGTCCGGGCTCGATCCCGGAG
>JAIFNM010000277.1 GCA_020047725.1 Betaproteobacteria bacterium | reverse complement strand
TGCTGAATGTCGATCGTGCAGTGTCCCAGGATGGTATTTACCACTTCCCCGACGGCCGCTTCACGATGCTTTTCGACATCGTCGGGATGGTCGTTGAATCCAGCAGTCATCCACTCATACACCGCGTTGGCCAGGCTTTCCTGGAAACTGAAGGCTACCTGCAGCTTGATCTGCCCGCCCATGCCAATGATCGCGGTCAGGTCGAGGAGTTCGAGCGATTCCAGTTCGCCGCTACCCGAACCAAGATCGGTCAGGGCGGTCGCGTGTTCGCTTTCGAAGTAGTCCCGCGTCTTGGAAATGATTGATTGCATTACCAGCTCAAGGTCGTCACCGGCTTGGTCATGGATCGCCAGCGCGCTACTTTGTTGTCCGGATTCTCCCAGTTGCAATGGCAAGGTAAATAGAAACTGCGTGCCTTGTCCGCTAACTGTCCGGACGTCGACCGTTCCGCCCAGTTTTTCGACCTCGACCCGTACAGCAGCGAGGCCAACGCCGCGTCCAGAGAGTTCGGTGACTGTATCGAGGGTGCTAACTTTCTCCTTGAAGATCAGTCCGGCGATCTCGTCATCAGAAAGCGCCCGGACCTCGCCTTCTGCATAGAGTCCGGCTTCCACGGCACGCTGGCGCACGGCATCGAGATCAATGCCTGCTCCGTCGTCGGCAATCGACAATTTGATAACGTCTTTCTCCAGTGCCACCTCACAGGTAATCTTTCCTGCATCGTCTTTTTCCGCTGACCAGCGGCCTTCAGGCGTTTCCAGCCCGTGCACAACGGCGTTACGGAAGACGTGCCCAAGGGAATGAAGAAACGCCTGATACGGCTGCGGATCGATCCACAGTTCGGTGTCACCGCAGACCTCAATGGCCGCCACGTCCTTGTCCAGTCGTTTGGCGGCCTGCCGGACCAGGCTATCGAAGCTCGTCAACACTGACTCGAACGTCACCTTGCGCAAGGTGACGAACTCATTGAGGAAACGACGCATTTCGTTGGTCGAGGCATCGACTGCTTCTCCTCGCAGCAAGCTTTCAGCAAGTTTTTCGAGTTGCAAAGCCTGATCGCTGGAAAGGAAAATGCTCCTTCCATTCTCCAGGAATTCTTTGCCCAGCGCGTTGCCGAGAATGGCCAGGTCTTCATGGAACGGCATTTGCAGCAGGTGTGGCGAAACGAGTCCGACGACACCTTGCCGGGTCAGCGCATTGCCCTGCGCGAGCGCGCTCGACAAGCGGGTTTCCATCTCGTGAAGTACCGTTGGTGTATGGATGAAGCTGAACTGGTTGAGCAAACCCTTGTAGGTATGGACCCGGCGATATAACCAGCTGGCCAGACTCAGAGGCACGCTGTTCTCGATGTACTGGCGCGCCAGACTGTGCGCAATGAATTCGCGAAAACCGTCGATAGCGTCGAAAAAATTTCGGGTATCGGAAACGGCCGCCACGATGAATTCGAGACGTCGCCGTTCGCTTTGCAGCAGGGTCTCCAGCCGTCGTTCCTCGGTAATGTCAGTCAGAACAATCATGAATCTGTTGTTTTCGAGGCGTTTGTAGTCTGCTTTAAGCAAGAGATCATTGCGCGAAATTTCAGTGGGCAACAAGCTCAGCATGCTTTCCTGTATGCCTGAATCCGGTTCGGTCAGAACAGCATGAATGATCTCGCCAATGAGATCGGCCCTGGTTGGGTCATCGTCCGCCAGAACTTGCGCCGCATTGCGACCGGCGGCGGAATGCCCCAAAAGTGCGTTGCAAGCACGGCTGACTTCTGGATCGATCACCAGGTCGCTGCCAAACGACATGAATCCTTGCCCCGAGTTGTCGAGCAGGTTGCTGACCCGCTGTTGCCCGAGCACGGCCGCTTTTTCCGAAACCATGAGTTGGGCCTGGGTGGTTTGAATCACCTTGAGCGAAGTCTCTCTGGCGTCAAGCAGTTCTGTCAGGCCTTCCATCTGGGATTTGATCAACACCAGCAAGGCGTTGAATTTCGATGCCACCAAACCCAGTTCGTCCCTTCCGCCAATGTTGATGCGCATATCCCATGTCGATTGCTTTTCCAGCGCATCAATCTGTCTGGCAAATCGACGCAGGCGACGAATCAGGATGAAATGCAGAGCCAGGCCGAGCAGGGCGGTCAAGATCAGTACTGTCCACACCAACTGCTGGCGAACTTGCTGATAGAGCATCACTCCCTGTTGATGCACTGACCGCAAGACGTCGAGCGTAATCAGGCCAACGTCCTGCCCGAGAATGTCCCGTACTGGGTAGAAAAGGTGATAAACCTCAGGATCGCTGGATGCCCAGAAATTGCCACTCCCGATAACGCCAGGCTCCAGCATGCCCGACCATTGTGTCAGTCGCTCGGGCAGGTCGGGCTGGTCCTTCAGTTCAAAGGAAAGCTTGGTTTGTTCGCGCAGTTTCAGCAGTCGCCACGATTCGAGCATTCGCCCCATGATCACTTTGCCGACGATCTCCCCGCTCGCGTCGCTTTGCACAATGCCTGCCCAGCAAGTCAGCATCAGTCCGGCGTCGAGTTTGATGATCCCGCACTGCGACTTTTGTGTGTCCTTCCTGATGTAATCCAGATATGCGTTCATTCGGGGCGTGAGAAGATTGAGTTCCTCACGATCATGCTGGATCGTGCTGATGTTCAACACGCGGCCATCTTTCCCGAGAACCATGGCCATGGATAGATCTGCCGGTGCCAGGGCGTCGTCGCCAATGTTCTCGTTCACCCAATCTGGATCAGGCTTGAGTGCATAGCGGTACATCTCGTTCCAGACCGCCCAGTCATTCGTCTGGTTCTGCAGGCTGGCCGCGCTGGCCTCGAAGCTTCGTTCCACCCGAGCCATATTGGCCACGATGTCGCTTCGCTCGATGGCGTCGTAACTCTGGCTAACGCTTCGTTCCAGCAAGCTCAAGCTCACTCCGGCCATCAAGCCAAAACAGAGAAGGAAAGCGAGAAGAATTTTCAGGCGAATACCCATACGGCACACTTTACCTCAGAAAAATTTCGAACGGGTATTTCAGCAAGCTACTGAAGGGCATTTGCACTCGCTCTACAAGCCCCGTCAATTGGCCATCTTGCCTGGGTCGATCTGGGGTATCGTTGCGGGTTGCCGAATGTCACGACGATTATTGAACGATACTTCATGCACCGACTTCCCCGATTCCTCTCTGAAAGCCGCGCTCTCGCCGCGCTCTCTCTACCGATCATTCTTTCACAGCTGGCGTATTCGCTGCTCGGCCTGATTGATACAGTCATGGCTGGGCATGCTGGCGCAGAGGAGCAGGCGGCTGTCGCCCTCGGCGTTGCCTTCTGGATACCGGTTTTCATCACGCTGATGAGTGTGGTACAGGCCATCAGCCCGTCGGTTGCGCAACACTTTGGTGCGGGTGATCACGCGGCAGTGGTGCAGGATACCCACGAGGGAATCTGGCTGGCGGGGCTGAGCAGCCTCCTGCCTGTTGCGCTTATGCCGGGGGTCACGCCGATCCTGATCTGGGCCGAGATCGATCCCGTCCTGATCGACAAGACCATGCTGTTTCTCTGGGGTATCGTCGTGGGCCTCCCCGCCGCGATGATTTTCCGTGCCCTTTCGTTCTATTCTGCCAGCATCAACCGTCCGAAGCCGATGATGTTCCTGGCGTTTGCGGGTCTTGGCGTCAATACACTGTTCAACTGGTTGCTGATTTGGGGACACTGGGGCTTGCCGGCACTTGGTGGAGCGGGCTGTGGCTGGGCGACCGCCATCGGCATGTGGGTCGCTCTATTCGCGCTCGTGGGCTGGACGGTCTGGTCGCCGGAATACCGTAGCTGCTACCTGTGGCGTGGCTGGCATCTTCCGCACTGGGGTATGCAGAAACGCCTGTTGCAGATTGGCCTGCCGATGGGTGGTGCGGCGCTCGCCGAGGTGGCGGCCTTTACCAGTATCGCCGTTTTTGTTGGTCGTTTCGGAGCCGCGCAGATCGCCGCACACCAGATCGCGCTGAACGTGGCCTCGCTGGTGTTCATGCTGCCGATGGGGCTTGCAGCGGCGCTGACGATCCGTGTCGGCCAGAATCTTGGGGCTGGTGATCCTGGTGCAGCGCGCTTTGTCGCGTGGACTGGCGTCGCACTGGGTTTGATCATCGCCTGTGTTCTGGTTCCGCTGATCCTGCTGGGTCGGGAACTGATCGTGACTGTCTATACACCGGATGCTGCGGTACGCGAGATCGCCGCCGGTTTGGTGCTGTTTTCCGCTGTATGGCAGTTGGCGGATACTACGCAGGTGATCGCGATTGGTGCCTTGCGGGGCTACAAGGTAACCTTCGGACCGATGGTGATCATGTTTGTTGCGTTCTGGATTGTTGGTCTGCCGCTTGGCATGCAGCTTGGGTATAACGGTATCGGGCGCATTCCGCCCATGGAGGTTTACGGCTTCTGGACGGGCCTGGTTACGGCGTTGATCCTGGCTGGAATCGCATTGTCCATGTGGCTCAGGGTGGTCGCGAAGGCGCGGCTTTAAAGGTTCGTCTCGGGTGATGCCGGGCGTTCCGCCTGCAGAAGGTATACTCGCGGGTCAGAACTATTGGCAAGGAGTCAGGTGTGGTCGATGAAAGCCCGTTCAAGGGGAAAACCGGTTTGCAGCGGGTATGGAATGCCTTTCACTATTCAATGGCCGGGTTGCGAGCGGCCTTTGCGCATGAAGACGCCTTCCGTCAGGAAGCCCTGCTTGCCGCGCTGCTGATTCCTCTGGCCTGTTGGTTGCACGTCAGCGCGCTCGGGCGAGCGATGATGATTGCCAGTGTTTTCCTGGTACTGATCGTTGAGTTGCTGAATTCTGCGGTCGAGGCCGTGGTTGATCGGGTCTCTCTTGATCGACATCATCTTTCCAAGCGCGCCAAGGATATCGGCAGTGCCGCCGTGTTGTTGGCGCTGATCAATGTCGTTGTTGTCTGGGCTTGCGTGTTGCTTGGATGAACCGTCGGTGTCAATTGCGCCAGCGTGTCGTTAGCAGCAGGTCTGGAAAAGGGAGGTTTCTACCCTGTTGCGGCCAAGCCGTTTGGCCTCAAGCAGCGCATTGTCGGCCGCTTCGGTCAGCTGTTCTGCGCTGACTGATTCCTGCACAGAGGCAATGCCGGCGCTGAAGGTGGCGAACAGCGCACCGGTTTGATGGGCGTGTGGCAAGGACGAAAAATCCTCCCGAATGCGGTCGACGACGAGTCTGGCCTGCTCCATGCTGACATCAGGCAGGGCAATCAGGAACTCCTCGCCGCCGTAGCGACCAATCATGTCGGACGAACGCAGGCGCCCCTTGAGT
>JAIFNM010000026.1 GCA_020047725.1 Betaproteobacteria bacterium | reverse complement strand
AGCGGCCGCTTCAAGATGAATGCGCAAGGCTGTCGTCTTACAGGCGGTTGCCCCGCGTATGGCCGATGACGAAAGCAAGCTGATGATTGCCGCCAGTCGAAGCTCAGTTGGCATCGCAACGGGTTCCATGAATTACCTCGTAACAAGTTAGGTTTATACGAAATTCACCGGTGTACCCGCCAGACTGAACTGTCCAGCCGACAGGCGTGCCAATGCCACAGCAAAACCGGACACACCGGCGCCCTTGAACAACAAGCATGGTTTGCCACTGCGCTTGCATTGGCGCTTAAGCTGGTAATACGCGGAGTGACTGACGTAGTCGGTCGGGCACATGACGGCATCGGCCCCGTTAATCATGTCCGGTAGCCGGGAGAGGGATTCTTCAAGCCCCCCGTCGTGGTGAATCAGGCGAATCCCCAAGCGTTCTGCCAGCGCACGGTAGTGGGCAAGCAATGAGCTTCGGCCACCAACATAGAGCACGCATTGTTTGATCATGGCTGGGTCGCAGTTTGAGCACTGGCCGTCACAATCCTTTTCGGTATTTTCGTCCAACTCGCTAGCTAACAACAGGCGCTCCAGAGCGTCACGTTCGGCGATCAGTTGATCGCGCTCATGAGCCAGGGCCTGCGCTTCTTCGTGGGCAACTTTCAAGGTTTTTTCGAGCGCCCAGCCACGTTGAACGGTCACCATCAGTTCTTCATTGGCCGCTTGCAGATTGAGGAGCTTGCGCCCCATGTCCATCATTGCAGTGCCGGATTCGAACATGGCCAGACGTTCTTTCAGTCGCACCACTTCGTCTCTGGCCGAACGCAGTCGATCCCGTTCAGTGGTAGCTTTCAGGAGGTGCAGGCGCAGTTTGGCTTCATTTCTTGCCTGGTGCTTTTTCTGCTTATCCTGTGCAGCTCTGGCAGCGACAGCCTCCTTCTCCGCCTTGGCCAGCCGCCTGGAGCCCGCTGCCTGTCCAGCACCGATCTGGTGTGACAGCATGTGGATGTCGGCAAGTACGCGCTGCCGAGTGGCTGCGCTGACCACCTTGTGTGTGATCGCCGCCCATAGAGCGCCCCCCACTTCTCCGTGAGCGTAGTGTTCCTGCCATGTTGCCAACACGTCGTGATCGCTTTTCGCACGCTCAAAGAGAGTAATCTGGGCTTGGTATTTTCGCTCAAGATGTTTCTGGATGGCTTCGGAAACGGTATTGCGACTGTTCGCATAACCCACGGCCTTGACATGCATGGCAAACTCGTCACGCAGGTCGACGAGATTGAAGAAGCGGCGAGCCACTTTGGCCAGTTCGTCCATTGGCAGGCAGGTGCCGATCACCGGACAATGGTGTTTGTCATCCAACTCCCAGAGTTTGGCGCGTTTCAGCGGTTTGCAGGTATTGTCAGTCGAACCTGCGGGTTGTGATACCGGCTGGGGAGCTTCAGGCACAAGGGCGATAGCCAGTGTGCCCTTCAGACGGCAAGGGGGGGTCATTGCAAGCACTTTCTGGTAATCAGCTGACGAATCCCAATGGGTGGATACGATCCGGGTGAACTTTCGCTGGTCAGGGCGCGGATTGGATCACGCTCAAGAATCTCAACCAGTTGCTGCGCATGTTGGCGAAGATGAATATCCGCTCTCGTGTCAGCGGCGATCTGCTCTAGCAACATGGCCGCCAGGTGCGCTGAGCGCGGGCATCCGTTTTCCATATGCTGAGCCAGGTGGGCTAACGCACCGGCCAGCATGCGGGCCGGCGGTTGTTCGTAATGTGCGTTCAGGTCGCCCATGCATATCTCCCGAGTAAGTGGTTGGTGCCAATAATTCCAGACGTTGAGACAAGGAGCGCTTTAGGTAAGATCATGTCGTTTTACCCTACGGATAGCGCTGCGACTTTGCATATCATGGCGCACCGGAATGAGAATGATTCCTATTGTACATAGTAATCATTCTCATTGTGGACAATGGTGCGATATTTTTAGTGTTTACGAATAGATGATGTGAAACTCCGTGTTTGCTGGTATATGCAAAGGCAGGAAATCCATTTTTGATGCAGATCGCAAGAATGCTATTGGGGGTACGCCGCCATGACACGCGGTATGGGGGGCGAAGTTCAGCGTTCCAAGCGTCCGCTGGAAGCGATGCTCACGAAAGCTCGTGGCGGCCGAAGGAATTCAGGCAGAAAATGGGCGAATGGCGCGTGCTCGGATAGTGACATCAACCTGTTCCAACTCGAGTCAACTTGGCAGCTTTGGTGAATCGATAACCTACAACTCGTCAACTGATACGTCAGGAACATGCCTGTATCAACATTGCAGACTGGATGGTGCGGCTCAGTATTTGAATCAAAATGATACGTTCGGCATGTACAACCAATTCCTTAACCAAACCAGCCTCCTGGGAACGCCGGAAGGCCACGTCACTCTTTACGCAGTTGCACGTAAGCCATGTACTCTGAAACGCGTTCAAGCAGTTGTCGATCAAACAAAACAGCTTCGTCTTTATTGTTACGACGAGCTTGTAAAACTAGCCGGGAAACCCCCATAGCTGTTAACTGCTTTGCCATCCGGCACAAATCGTCGATCTTCAAAACTCGCTCATCGACGGTGCAGCGCACCTCATGGTGGATGCCTGACGCAACAAGAATCGCAAGTGATTTACTGACCGTCTCGCCAACGTCAGCTCCTGTAACACGACGGTAGTCATCGAAGGGAGCCTTAACATCAAAACCAACCCAGTCGAGCAGCGGCAGCAAAGTCTGAAGACGTTTTGGGTACGGTCCGGCGGTATGCAGCGCGGCGGCAAACCGCATTGCACGCACGTCAGCAATGGCCGTGTTCAAACCTCGCTGTAATAGCGGTTCTCCTCCACTGAAGACTACGCCATCGAGCAGACCACGTCGTTTATCCAGCCAAGCTGCGACTTCCGGCCATGGCTGAGTCGTGGTGCGGTGCTGCGATAGCAAGTGGGGGTTTTGACAGTAAGAACAACACCACGGGCAACCCTGACAAAAAACCACCGCCGCGAGTCGGCCAGGAAAATCGATGGTCGTGAACGGGGTCATTCCACCCACGACAATCGAGTTTCGTTCAGCCACGGTCATCCTTTGCTGGCCTGTTTTCAGCGAAATGCATCCGTTCACAATGCTCGCTCTGCTTGCCCGGGTTGAATTCCGAAACAGGCCGGTGATAACCCATCACCCGAGTCCATACTTCACAACGCTGGCGTTCGTGATTCTGAATGTTTAGGAGTCGCGTCTTGTTATCCATGATTTACCTTTCGCTTGTCGTTAGAAATTGTTTCCTGTTTTGTTTGGCTGCGTTTTGCCAGCAATTCTTCATCGCAGCGGGGACAGAACTCGTGTTCACCGGCCAGATAACCGTGTTTCGGGCAGATCGAGAAGGTCGGTGTAATGGTGATGTAGGGCAGACGGAATTTTGATAGAGCGGTGCGCACCAGTTTTAGACAAGCGGCTGGTGATGAAATCTTTTCGCGCATGTAAAGGTGCAGTACCGTGCCGCCGGTATAGCGGGTTTGCAATTCGTCCTGTCGCGTAAGTGCCTCGAAAGGATCGTCAGTAAAACCAACCGGTAGCTGGGATGAATTGGTGTAGTACGGTTTATCCTCCGTACCGGCCTGCAGGATGCCTGGAAAGCGCTTGCGGTCCTCCTTGGCGAAACGGTAGGTGGTTCCTTCTGCCGGAGTCGCTTCCAGATTATAAAGGTTGAGTGTTTCTTCCTGATAGTTGCGCATGCGGTCCCGCAGTCGGTCCAGCAAACGTAGTGCCAGCACGTGTCCAGCCGGACTGGTGATATCCTGGTCACCACCACTGAAATTGCGCACCATTTCGTTGATACCATTCACGCCGATGGTCGAAAAATGGTTGCGCAAGGTGCCGAGATAACGCTGGGTGTAGGGAAAAAGCCCGTCGTCCATCAGCCGCTGCACGACTTTGCGCTTGATTTCCAGACTATCTCGGGCCATGTCAGCCAGGCGATCAACGCGGGCCATGAGGGCGGCTTCGTCGCCTGGATAAAGGAATCCAAGGCGAGCACAGTTGAGCGTCACCACGCCAATCGAGCCGGTCTGCTCGGCAGAACCGAAGAGGCCATTACCTCGCTTAAGTAGTTCCCGAATGTCGAGTTGCAGGCGACAACACATGGAACGAACCTGATTGGGTTTCATGTCCGAGTTGAGGAAATTCTGGAAATACGGCAGACCGTACTTAGCCGTCATGGCGAAAAGCCGCTCGGCATTTTCAGACTCCCAGGGGAAGTCTTCGGTGATGTTGTAGGTCGGGATCGGAAAAGTGAAGGCGCGGCCACGCCGGTCACCCGCGCTCATCACCTCGATGTAGGCCTGGTTGATCAGATCCATCTCGGTCTGCAGATCGCCGTAGGCAAAAGGCATTTCCCTGCCGCCGATCACGGGCACCTGCTCCCGAAGATCCTCCGGGCAGACCCAGTCGAAGGTCAGATTGGTAAAAGGCGTTTGGGTACCCCAGCGGGACGGTACGTTGAGGTTGTAGATGAATTCCTGCATTCCCTGGCGCACCTCGTCGTAGCACAAACCATCGTTGCGCACGAACGGAGCAAGATACGTATCGAATGAGCTGAAGGCTTGTGCTCCTGCCCACTCATTTTGCAAGGTGCCGAGGAAGTTAACCATTTGCCCCAAGGCGCTCGAAAAGTGTTTCGGCGGATTTGCCTCGGGTTTGCCCTGAACACCGTTGAAACCCTCAAACAATAACTGGCGCAGTGACCATCCGGCGCAGTAGCCGGAAAGCATGTCCAGATCGTGGATGTGAAAATCTGCGTCGCGGTGAGCCTGTCCGATCTCCGGCGGGTAAACGTGCGAAAGCCAATAGTTGGCAATTACCTTACCTGAAACGTTGAGGATCAGTCCCCCCAGCGAATAGCCCTGGTTGGCGTTGGCCTTGACGCGCCAATCGGCCCGATTCACGTATTCGTCGACCGAGGCGGCGACATCCACCAGTGTTTTGCGGTCTTCGCGCAGCCGCTGGTGTTGAGCCCGATAAGCGACATAGGCACGGAAAGTACGCAGGTGATTGGCGTCGACCAGCGTTTGTTCAACGATGTCCTGTACTTGTTCGACCGTTGGCACCAAACCGGAAAACCGATGGCGCAACACCTTCAGAACTCGATGTTCTAGGAGGTTAGCCTCTTCCTCGTCATATTCATTCGTGGCTTGTCCGGCGCGAACCAGCGCTGTGGCGATTCGACGTGCATGGAAGGCGACAACACTTCCGTCACGCTTCACAATCTGCGTTGGCATGAGGAATCTAAGAAGTGTCTGCGACTGGCTGCTCATCGCATCAGGCATGATGATGTT
>JAIFNM010000274.1 GCA_020047725.1 Betaproteobacteria bacterium | reverse complement strand
TTCTCGCAGATCCTGCTTGCCGACGAGATCAATCGCGCCACCCCGAAAACGCAGAGCGCCCTGCTCGAAGCGATGGAAGAACGCCAGGTTACCGTCGAGGGCGAAACGCGGCCTTTGCCCGAGCCCTTCTTCGTCATCGCCACACAGAACCCGTCCAGCCAGATCGGCACCTTCCCGCTGCCCGAATCACAGCTCGACCGTTTCCTGCTGCGCATCGAACTTGGCTACCCGGATCACAAGGCCGAGCGAACCCTGCTCGAAAGCGGCGGTCGCCGGGAACACCTGCCCGAACTTGCCGCCTGCTTCACGCCCGATCAGCTTGCCCCGCTGCAACGGCAGGCGGCGGCCGTCCACGTCTCACCGGCCCTGCTCGACTACCTGCAAACGCTGGTCGAAGCCACGCGCAACGACCCGAAATTCATCCACGGCCTAAGCCCGCGTGCCGCACTCGGATTACTTGCTGTCGCCCGTGCCTGGGCCTTCATCGACGGGCGTAGCATGGTTCTGCCGGAAGACGTGCAGGCCGTGCTGCCGAGCGTTGCCTGCCACCGCCTGCGCCTGGTGAACAGCGCCAATCATGCTCGCCCCGAAGACATCGCCAACCTGATCCACGCCATACCCGTTGTCTGATGCCCATCGTCCAGCAGTTTCAGCAATGGCTGTTTCGTTTTGGTCGCGACGAACAGCTGCCCGTCATCCTCAACCAGCGCCGGATCTTCATCGTCCCGACGCGAACCGGTTTCCTGTTCGGCGTCGTACTTGGCCTGATGCTGATCGGTGCCATCAATTACAACCTCAGTCTCGGCCACGCACTGGTCTTCCTGCTGGCCGGACTGGGGCTGGTGGCGATGGTGCACACCTTTCGCAACCTGGTGGCCCTGCGCCTGACGCCAGGACGCGTTGAGCCGGTTTATGCTGGAGACGTCGCTCGCTTCCAGATGCATCTGGAAAACACGCATCGACAGGATCGCCGCTCGCTCGATCTTGCCTTCGGCCAGAGTGAAAGCGTCAGCCTCGACATCCCGGCCGGGAAGCAAGCGTCCATCGCCATCCCCTTCCCGGCGCTCAAGCGCGGCCAGCTTGATCCCGGCCGCATCACCCTGTCGACACACTATCCGCTCGGCCTCTTTCACGCCTGGAGCTACCCGCACCCTCGGCTTTCCTGCCTGGTCTATCCAAAGCCGATCGAGACGCCGCTACCCCCCCCTGTCTCCGTATCGCACACCGGACAGCGGCATGGCGACAACGGCCAGGAGGACTTCACCGGCTTGCGCCTGCGCCAGCCGAACGACTCGCCACGGCACATCGCCTGGAAAGCCGTGGCACGTGACATCGACCACCGTCCGCTGTTGATCAAGCAGTTCGCTGGCGGCGCGGCGGAAGAACTTTGGTTCGATTTTTCGTCTGTCCCCGCCGCCGACACCGAAACACAACTCTCGATTCTCACCGGCTGGGTCCTCGCCGCCGAGCGAATGCAGATCCGTTACGGGCTGCGCCTTCCCGGCCGCGAAATCGCGCCAAATCAGGGAAGCACCCATCGCGACACTTGCCTGGAAACCCTGGGGCTGTATGGCGAAAAAGATCACTAAACCCATCGTGCCGCTTGAACATGGCGCCATTCCCTGGCTGCTGGCTATGGCCGTGGCAACCGCCGCACCGCACGCCAGCCATCAGCCGCTGTGGCTATCCTTGCTGGTCGGCAGCGTGCTGCTGTGGCGCATCTGGCTATGGCACACCAACGCGCCATTGCCCGCCCGCTGGTTGCTGATAATGCTGGTCGTTGCCAGTGTGGCCGGCATCGGCTGGGAATTCCGCACCCTGTTCGGCAGAGACTCGGGCGTTGCCCTGCTGGTCCTGTTCATGGCGTTGAAACCCATGGAAATGCGCACACGGCGCGATTCCATGGTCGTCGTCATGCTTGGCTTTTTCCTGCTGCTGACCCACTACTTCTATTCACAAAGCATTCCAACCGGGCTGTGGCTGTTCGCCGCAGCAATCTTGCTCACGGCCACGCTCATCCGTGTGCATGGTGGTGCACAACCTGTCAGTTCCATCCTCCGCTACGCCGCGCTCCTGCTCGTGCAGGCCATCCCTTTCATGCTGATCGCCTTCCTGCTTTTCCCGCGCGTTCAGGGTCCGCTCTGGGGCTTGCCGCAGGACGCGCATTCCGGACTCACCGGCCTGTCCGACCGGATGTCGCCGGGTTCGCTGAACAATCTGATCCAGTCCGGCGCCATCGCCTTCCGCGTCCAGTTTGCCGACGATCTACCCAAAAAGTCTCAGCTCTACTGGCGCGGCCCAGCCCTCGTCGACTACGACGGCGTAACCTGGCGCGCCCGTCCGAACTACATGCAGACGCAAGGGAAAGTACCAGCCATCGAAGCGGAAGGAAAAGGCTTCAGCTACGTCACCACGCTCGAACCGCACAATCAGCGCTGGCTGCTGGCGCTCGACTTGCCGACCAGACTGCCGGCGGAAAGCACACTCGCCGCCACCCTTGAAACACGGGCCAGGGAACCAGTCCAGATTCGCGCCCGTTACACATTCACTTCATCACCGAATTTCGTTGCCAACCGGCAGGAAACACCGGCCATGCTGCAACAGGCGCTGAAGCTGCCGCCCCAACTCAACCCGCGCAGCCACCAGCTGGCGGCCGAATGGGAGGCGGAGTTCAAGTCGCCGGAGATGATCTCCAACGCCGCCTTGCTGTTTTTCCGGCAGGAAAAATTCTTCTACACACTGCAACCGCCGCTGCTTGGTCAGAATGCTGTTGACGACTTCCTGTTCACCACCCGGCGCGGATTTTGCGAGCACTATGCCTCGGCCTACGTCGTCCTCATGCGTGCAGCGGGCGTTCCGGCCCGCGTGGTGACGGGTTACCAGGGCGGCGAGATCAATCCGGTCGACGGCTATCTCACCGTCCGCCAGTCCGATGCCCACGCCTGGGCCGAAATCTGGCTGGCCGGAAAAGGCTGGATTCGCGTCGACCCGACGGCGGCCGTCGCGCCCTCGCGCATCGAACAAGGCATCGAAGCCGCACTGCCCGCCGGCGACCCGCTGCCGGCACTTTTGCGCATTGATACCGATTGGCTGCGCGACCTGCGTAACCGTTGGGAAGCGACAAACAATGCCTGGAACCAGTGGGTGCTCGGGTACAATCCGCAGCGGCAACGGGAAGTGCTCTCAAGGTTGGGCCTCAACGAGCCCGACTGGCGCAACATGACGGCCGCGCTGGCGGCGTTTTGCACCATCGCGCTACTGCTTGTAACGCTGTGGACGCTCTATCAGCGAAAGTCAGCAACGCCCGCACAGCGAGCCTGGCAAGGCTTCTGCAAGCGGCTCAAACGACTGGGCATTACCCGCGCCGACTGGGAAGGACCGCTCGATTTCGCTGCACGCGTCGCACGCGAACGCCCGCAACTCGGCGCGCTGACCCTGGAAGCCGCCAGCCTTTTTGCCGACCTGCATTACGGCACGGGCAAACCCGAGCAACTGCAACAATTGAAGGATTGCACGCGGCGACTGAGCCGCGTGTAATCATCACGGAGAAACACGAGTTGAGAAAAAAACTTACCGCCCTCTTGATCGGGCTAATGGCCGGGCTACTCCCGCTCAGCAGCCACGCCGCCAAGACACCTGCCAAGCCGGAGCCTTTCAGCGCCACCCCCGAGGTTCGCGACTTTATCCTTGAGATGCACGAGCAACATGGGTTCGATGTCGCCCACCTGACGCGCCAGTTCGCCAGCATTCACGCCAACGCCACCGTGCTGCGTGCCATCCAGCCGGCGGCGGTGCCCGAACAGCAACGTTCCTGGCAGCGTTACCGCGTCCGCTTCGTCAACGAAAAGCGGCTCTCCAGCGGACTCCGCTTCTGGCAGGAAAACAGCGCCGAACTGACGCGCGCCGCAGCCATCTACGGTGTGCCGCAGGAAGTCATCGTCGCCATCATTGGCGTCGAAACCGAGTACGGCCGCAACATGGGCAAGTTTGGCGTCCTTGAAGCGCTGGCCACCCTCGCCTTCAACTACCCGCCACGTGCCGACTTCTTCCGCAGCGAACTTGAACAGTTCCTGCTCATGGCGCGCGAAAACGGCATCAGCCCACTGGAGATCAAGGGCTCCTATGCCGGTGCCATCGGCATTCCGCAGTTCATGCCAAGCAGCCAGCGCCGCTTTGCCGTCGATTTTGACGGCGACGACAAGATCGATCTGCGCGGCAGCACCACCGACGCCATCGGCAGCGTCGCCCGTTATCTGAACATGTTCGGATGGCAAGCCAAAGCCCCGATCGCCATCCCGGCCAGGGTAGAAGGCGACCCGTTAGCGCTGATTGCTGCAGGTTTCAAGCCCTCCCTGCCCTTACAGGATCTCTTGAAACAAGGGGTAAGCACGCTCAACAACACCGAGCAACTGGCTGAACAGGCGAGCACTCAACCCGCCGCCCTGATCGACCTCGTGACCCCCGATCAGCCGACGGAATACTGGATTGGTTTCGACAACTTCTATGTCATCACCCGCTATAACCGTTCAAGCTTCTACGCCATGTCGGTGTTTCAACTCGCCGAAGCGCTGCGCGAAGCGCAGAGCGTGAAAGCGCAATAACGGGTGGCGCCCTGAGAGACAGGAAGAACGGCCTTCTTGAGCTTAGCAGCCGTACAAGCCAATGAACATGCGGGTTTCACGGCATACTGACCGAAAATCACCTGTTTACGGGCATTTCGAGGCGGCGTTAAAAACTCGGGGCTCAGGATGCTCTGATCAATCGCCGGCCCGAATCCAGCCTTTTTCCTTGTAGTACCGGACGGCGCCTTCGTGCAGCGGTGCAGACAGGCCGTTGTTGAGAATATCCATCGGATCAAGGTAAGCGAACGATGGATGCAATTTCTTGAACTCCTCAAAGTGCTCGAAAACAGACGAGACCAAGGCATAAACGACTTCATTCGGCACTTTTTCCGAACTGACGAAACTGGCCACGACGCCGAAGGATTTGGTTGGCTCCGGGTTGTCCGGGTAGATGCCGCCCGCGATTGTCGCGTAGGTAAAGTACGGATAATTCCTGACCAGCGCATCGACTGCCGGGCCGGTAATCGACACCAGCCGGGCGCCGCACACTCGGGCGGGTTCCAGAAGATTGCTTGCCGGGCTGCCCACCACATAGGCAAAACCATCGATCCGGTTGTCGCACAGCGCAGCGCCATGCTCGTCGGGTTGCAATTCAGAAGCCAGCGAAAAATCACCGGTTTTCATGTTCATGGCAGCCATCAGCACATCGACCGTGGCGCGGGTTCCGGAACCGGGGTTGCCCAGGTTGAAGCGTTTGCCTTTGAAGTCCTCGAACTTCTTGATC